>NZ_JBBJNI010000194.1:0-6477 GCF_037719425.1 Daejeonella sp.
GTGAAGCAAAATATGCTGCAGAGATTAATGTTCCTGACCTGCTTTACGGATATATTGTAAACAGCACAATTACCAGAGGTGAAATAAAAAGAATCAATGCTGAAAAAGCTACGGATCTAGGCGGTGTTATAAAAGTCTTCACACATGAGAACAGGGATAGCACCGCCTGGCTAAACTTAAAATACGCCGACATGGATTCGCCCCCCGGCGTTCCATTCAAGCCGCTGCATGATAAAAAAATCAAATACAATGGCCAGCCTATCGCATTGGTTGTAGCAGAAAGCTTCGAACTGGCGCGATACGCGGCGACACTTGTAGAAATTGAATACGATGCTGAAAGTCATTACACTGACCTCCAGGCTAATCTCGGCGAGGCCCGGCCACCAAAAAAAGGACTGGCATCTTTCTTCAAACCCGGACCTCCTAAACCCAAAGGCGATGCTAGCCGGGCCTTCGAAAATTCGACCTTTAAGTCGTCAGGTCAGTTTGTCCATGGCATGGAACATCATAATCCTATGGAGATGTTCGCTTCTACAGTGGTGTACGAAAATGGCGGAAAGCTAACCATTTATGATAAGACTCAGGGAGTGGTAAATACCCAGTTATATGTAGCGAATGTGTTCGGCAAAGCTTTTAAAAACGTACGCGTTATTTCACCGTATGTAGGCGGAGCTTTCGGATCAGCTCTTCGTCCCCAGCATCAGCTCTTTATGGCGGTAATGGCTTCGCTCGATCTTAAACGTTCTGTCCGGGTTAGCATGAACCGGCACCAGATGTTCAGTTTTGGACATCGTCCAGCGACGGTACAAGCTACCTGTTTTGGAGCGGACAACGCAGGCAAGATCCAATCCCTTTATCATAGCGCGATAGGCGAAACATCCCGCTTTGAAGACTATTCCGAGACGGTCGTTAATTGGGCGAATATGATCTACCCTTCTAAAAATGTTGAGCTGGATTACCGCCTAGTGCCTTTAGATGTTGCCAGTCCGATGGACATGCGGGCACCGGGCGGAGCAACGGGCATCCATCCTATTGAATGCACCATAGACGAGCTTGCACACAAGGCAGGAATAGATCCTGTAGAATTCAGGCTTATAAATTATTCAGATCATGATGACAGCAGCGGAAAGCCATATTCAAGTAAAGAGCTGAAAGAATGCTTTCGTCAGGGAGGAGAAAAATTTGGCTGGGAAAAAAGAAATCCGGAGCCACGGTCTATGCAGAGAGATGGCAAGCTTATTGGCTGGGGGATGGCTGTAGGGATATGGGAAGCATTTCATCTCCCAGTCCGCGCTGAGGCCCTTCTTGGAACTGATGGTAAATTAATCGTTTGCAGCGCAACCGCCGATATTGGTACAGGAACTTATACCATCATGGCGCAAATTGCTGCTGACTGCATGGGAATGAATATTGACAATGTAGAGTTCCGGCTTGGTGATACCGATATGCCTCTTGCACCGATCCAGGGAGGATCATTCACAGCAGCCTCAGTTGGAATGGCCGTACAGGCCGCATGTCTTGGCTTACAAAGCAAGCTGCTTAAACAGGCTAAAAAGTTTAAGCCAGACATGTTTCAGAACACCAAAACTGAGGAGCTGGAATTTGCAGCTGATTCTATCAGGATAAAAGGCACTACCGATAATGCCGTATCTCTCGCAGATATTTTGGCTTCCACAGGCCAGAACGAAATTAAAAGCCGGAACACCGGACTACCGGGGGCTTTCAAACAGCGGAAATATACGCGCTGTGCCCACAGTGCCGTATTTGTCGAGGTTGAGGTTGATGAGGACTTCGGGTTGGTAAAAGTAACCCGCATGGTCAACGCTATCGCCGCGGGAAAGATAATCAACCCCAAAACCGCGCGAAGCCAGATCCTTGGCGGGATGGTTTGGGGAATAAGCAAAGCTTTGCGGGAAGAAAGTATTATGGATCACCGTTTCGGAAGGATAATGAATTCCAGTCTGGCGGAATATCACATCCCCGTCAATGCGGATATCAATGACCTCGAGGTTATCTTCGTCGACGAGCAGGATACTGTTGTAAACGATCTTCAGATTAAAGGCGTTGGGGAGATCGGTATTGTTGGGGTACCTCCTGCTATAGCCAATGCAATTTTTCATGCAACCGGAAAAAGGATCAACGATCTCCCTATTACCCTTGATAAAGTTATGGCCTAAGTAGATTGATTGTCGTGATTGCCCCTCTTATTTGGCTTGTTTGTACAAGCACTAAGCACAGCATTACCCTTAATTTTACGCCGTAACATCAAAACATAGCCATGGCGAATTCATTAAAACAGGAAGTTGAGCGGTCCTTTAAAGAGTTGATCTCGTTGTTATCTTCTGTAAAGGAAAAGAACTTTAATTCAGTACCGTTTGAAGATAGCTGGACCGCAGGACAGCTGGCTGATCATCTATTCAAATCCTATGATGCTGTAAACGTTCTCAAAGGCAGAACCGAAGCTCCAGGCAGGCCGTACGACCAAAACGTGCAGGGTTTTAAAGAGGTATTTCTCAATTTTGAAACTAAGATGAAATCCCCTGATTTCATTATCCCCTCGAATGAACCTATTGATAAAGAAAGAATGCTAAGGGGCCTCCGTTCCCGGACCTCCGCCATTGTTCAGATTGCGGAAGAGGACGACCTTTCCCTGCTCTGCCTCGATTTTGAATTCCCTGTAAATGGCCCATTAACCCGATTCGAATGGATAAGCTTCATTAACTTTCACACCATTCGTCATAATCGTCAGCTTACGAACATCATTGCTTCGCTGCGGTCGCAATGACAACTCAGCAGTCAAATTTTGGCGGTTGAAATAAACCCTACCCGCGCATGCCCAAGACTCAAAACCTGTCATCGCGAACGCAGTGAAGTAAAGGATGTCAAAGAACGAACTGGTTTCACGCCAGCTTAATTCCTTCCACAATTTGTACGATTTAAATCGTAAAAAAATAAATTGATAAGGCTTAGCATTCTACCGGTAAAGCTGCTTACCGGATCAAATGTAGTTCAGCATCGCACAGACACCAAAAAATGACCGGAATTGACCGAAACGTGATAGTGGAATGACCGAAACGCGGCAGTCATCGGGCGGAAGCCTCCGCAAAGGTAGCGTCTCCGGGTTTCAGAGTATTCTTCATTACGAGTTGGAGGCGGGTAACCTATCACAACTCTGTAACAGCCTTTTGTCAGCGCTGTACCTGATTCGGGACACTTTCGTAAATTATTTATCTGCCGGGCCACCAGACCCGAACCTGTGACGAATCTGTGTCGAGCCTGTCACGGCACTGTGCCGAAGCAGAGACAAACCTTGCTCAAAGCTGACTCGAACACGACTCGAACACGACTCGAAGCGGACTCGAAGCGGACTCGAACACGACTCGAAGGAATGTCGAAGAGTTGTCGAAGATTCCTCTTCATGTCCGAACGGATGCCGGATGGTTGCCAAAGACCAGTGAATAATTCCCCCACAATTTCACCAATCCATCGAAATAAAAACTAATATTTAATTTTTGTTAAGAATTCGTTAAGAAAAATGCATCCATTCAATGAATTACAATATATGACCATTCCCACGTTATTAGTGTATTAAAATTAAAAGTTTTTTTCCGTTTTCAGGATTTTGTTCATAGTTTCGTTTTATTATTTATAAACTGCAATCGAAACATATTAAAAGACCTTTAATAACATTTCGTACTAACTTGAAATAAAACGAAATACAAAAGGCTAACATATTATCACCCTAAAATTATTCATTATGAACAAAACATTTACTGAACAGTTCGGTAAGGTGCTTTTTCAAATTGTGTTGCATTTGAGCAACCAGTTTGATGCATTGAAGCCAAGCCTGATAAAAAGCCCATACAACAGGTCCCTATCTGTTAAGCTTTTATTGCTGCTCACAATACTGAATTTACCTCCGATGGTGAATTCATCCTTTGCGCAGCAGGCAGAACTTATTACTGTTAGAGGTACTGTGGTTGATAACGGTGATTCCTTACCCTTACCCGGAGTATCAATATCCGATGCACAACGAAAGGTTCTCGCCATTACCGATGTAAACGGGGTATTTTCTATCCGGGTACCGAAAGGTTCCGAAGTGAGGTTCAATTATCTTGGGTATGGTATTTACTCAAGGGTTTATTCAACAAACCAGGCAGGGATAACTATACGTTTGACGGCTTCATCAAACACTATGAGTGAGGTTGTAGTGACAGCACTTGGAATCAAGCGTGAACAAAAATCACTCGGTTTCGCCACCTCGGTAATCGATAGCACGGCCCTTACAAATGCTGTTTCAAGTAACTGGACCGATGCGCTTTCAGGCAAAGTTGCCGGTTTAAATCTTGTTCGTAACAGCGGTCCTGGTGGTTCGAACAAGATCATCCTTCGTGGTGAGAATAACCTTACCGGTGATAATGAAGCGCTGATCGTCATTGATGGCGTGGTTGCCAGCGCCAGCAGCGCCCGCAGAGGATCTCCTTCCGGAGGTGTTTATGGTACCTCAGGCGATAATATGCCGGTGGATTATGGAAGCGCCGTAAACGACATAAATCCCGATGATATTGAGAGTGTAACCGTTCTGAAAGGACCCGGAGCATCTGCCCTTTACGGACAACGCGGAGCAAATGGCGCAGTCCTGATCACAACCAAATCAGGAAATGCAAAACGAAAAACAGTAGGTATCAATTTCACCTCAAACACAACCTTTGAAGAAATTAACCGTCAACCTGAGCTGCAAAGGGAATATGGACAGGGGCTTGGTGGCGCAGCTTATTATTCGAGGAACCCATCAGCAGATGGTCCTAATACCAATGGGACAAGTTCTGCCTGGGGACCAAAATTTGATGGGCAGTCTTACTTCCAATATGATCCGGCACTGCAAAATACCGGCTTAGTACGTACACCATGGGTTGCGAAGGAAAACCCGATAGATGCTTTCTTCAGAACAGGGAATGATGTCAATAACTCGCTTAGCCTTGACGGAAATGTAAAAAACACGGCGCTTCGATTTTCAATAAACCACAATGAAAACAATTGGATTGCACCAAACACCGGGTTCGACCGTACTTCGGTCGGCTTATCGGCAAATTCAAAGATCACTGATAAGCTTACGGTTAATGTAAAAGCTAAATACGATAACAAAAATAGCGACAACCTGCCCACGACCGGTTTTGGTAATCAGGCTTATATGTACTGGGTATATTTTTCGCAGCCTAACGTTGATCCAAACTTTTACCGGGATTATTGGGTTCGGGGAAGGGAAAATTTCCAGTTTATTAATATTACTACAACCACACTTGAGTCGCCCTGGGCTATATCTAATGAATATTTAAATACTCAGAACCGTAATGGAGTTCTCGGTAATATCCAGGCTTCCTATCAGCTCGCGAAAGGGCTGGTGGCACAATTACGCACATCACTTGATTTAAACAAGAATGTAACAGAGCAGCTTCGCCCTTACGACGCCGCCGGAACGAAATTCGCGCAAGGCTCATACCGTATACAAAATGCCACTACTTATGAGCAGGAGTCAAATGTTATGCTTAAGTATGACCGCGAGATCAACAAAGATATCACTCTAAGTGTAACAGGAGGAGGCAGTACTCTGAAAAACGAATACAGAAAAGGCGAAAGCAGGGCGGACGGTTTGAAAGTTCCGGCTGTTTTCGATCTTACTAATAACATAAATCCAATCATTTCAGTCCCTGATACTACCAGATACGAATTTGTTAGTGTTTATGGGTTGATTTCAGCCTCGTATAAAGACTACCTGTTTTTGGATGTTACCGGTCGTCAGGATTGGAGCAGCGTTCTGGCTTCGCCGCTGCGGTCGAGCAGCGTAGGTTTCTTCTACCCGTCTGTAAACATGGCCTTTGTGCCCTCAGATCTTTGGGACATGCCGAAAACCTTCGATATGGTTAAGTTAAGAGCATCCTATTCTCAAGTAGGTAGCGGTAGTACTGTTCCGTACCGTACAGCATATAACTATATTCCTGCTAACAACGGATTGTATCCAAATGGCTCTACAACTAATCCCACCCTTCTTCCAGCATTAGATCTTAAACCGCTTATGACCACAACTTTTGAAGTGGGAACAGATGTACGGATGTTTAGGAACCGCTTGAATGTTGACGTTGCTCTATATATGGGAAATACCAAGAACCAGATCCTTAGCCGAGTAGTTGACCGTTCTTCAGGATATGCGAGCGCAGTTATCAATGCCGGCCGAATCGACAATCAGGGTATTGAAGTCGGCATAAACGGAACTCCTATACAAACAAAGGGTCCAAACGCATTTAAATGGACACTTTCCACCACATTCTCTGCTAACCGAAATGAGATAAAAGAGTTGCTTGACAGCTCGGTAGTGCTTCGGAACAGTCCTTTCGGAAATGCTCAGGTAGTTGCAAACATTGGCGGAAGTATGGGAGATATGTTCGGACTTGGATTCCTTCGTTCACCGGATGGGCAGAT
>NZ_JBBJNI010000195.1:0-6410 GCF_037719425.1 Daejeonella sp.
CGCGTATCTGATGTATGGCTTTCCTACTCAGACAGCCCAGGAAACCATTGATTCTTTAGAGATGGTTCGACAGATGTTTGAAGCAGGAGTTCTGCAATCTGCGTTCTGGCACCAATTTGCCATGACTGTTCATAGTCCAGTGGGTATGTATCCGGAGCAGTTTAACGTGTCCCGCGCAACTTCAGCTACGGGGACTTTTGCAAATAATGATATTGTTCATTACGATGCCAGCGGGGCCGATCATGAGGTGTTCAGTTACGGGCTAAAAAAGTCCTTATTCAATTATATGCATGGGATTTGTTTCGAAAACCCTTTGCAATCATGGTTTGAACATAAGATCCCGCGCACCAAAGTGGATCCGGCCTTTATAGAAACTGCAATTAATACCGAAGACAGCTTTTTGGTTAAACCTGATGCAAAGCTTGTATGGCTCGGATCAAAGCCTGTTGTAACTACGTTTACAAAGACAAAAAGAGGCAAGCAGTGGGAAATGACCGAATTCAAATTTTACGATAAGAGATCGGAGTTTAGCATTCAGATCGATAAATCCTACTCGGATTGGCTTATTAGCTTCCTGTATAACATTAGTACTGAAAATGCAGATCGACTAACCTTTCAAAAAGTTAGAGAAGACTTCGAAAAAATAACAGGAGAGGACTTTGAGCCATTTTGGTATGGGAAAGCTGTCAATGCTCTTAGACAGTCGGGTTTATTAGTACTGTAATCACAAAAAAAGGAGACTATCCTTTATAGAAAGCCTCCTTTTAGCTTTATTCTCATTGACTGATACAACGCGGGTGGAATTACTCTAATCAACTCCCCCTTTACGGGTTGGAGACCTCTGTGCCGGCCATTCAGTTGGCCTGCCGGTCTTTGAACTTACAGGCAGTATACTTCTTTCACGAGATGTTTTTGCCGGGTCTTCACTAGCCATATAAACTAAAATCGCTGTAAGAATCGCATTACTCTGTACATCGTCAAATACTATCTTATCATAAGTATCGCGGTTGGTGTGCCACGTGTAATTGCCATATGACCAGCCCAAAGAGCTTAACGAAAACGCAGGTACTCCCGCCGCAACAAATGAAGCGTAATCGGAACCCCCGCCGCCTGGAGAACCAGGGAAGCTTGTCTCAATCTGTGATTTGATTTCGGCAGGAACGGGATTCAACCAGCGGCCCAGATAATCATAAGCGTTTAGGAACCCTTGTCCCGAAAGACTGACGACTCTGCCAGTTCCATTGTCCTGGTTAAAGAGAGCCTGGATGTTGCTTACTATATCCTTATGATCTTCAACAAATGCCCTTGAACCATTCAAGCCTTGTTCTTCACTTCCCCAGTGACCAACAAGAATTGTTCTTTTAGGATTAGGATAAACTTTCTTAACGATTCTCATTGCTTCAAGCATGGTTATTGTCCCCGTGGCATTATCGGTTGCTCCGGTACCGCCATCCCATGAATCGAAATGAGCTGATAGCATTACATATTCCTCGGGTTTTTCAGTTCCACGAATCTCCGCGATGGTATTAAATGTTGGGACCATTCCCAGTTCTTTTGAATCGGCCCTTACACTAATCTTAGGGTTGATGCCCGATTCTGTCAGGCGGTATAATAAACCATAATCTTCCAATGAAAGATCAATAGTTGGAATCTTTGTTGTATTAGCACTGAATATTTTATTGACGCCAAAACCAGCAGACCAGTTCGATGCCACTATGCCAGCTGCCCCAGCTTTCTCGAGCGCCAGTGCGAGATTCTTGGATGTTAAGCCAGTTTTAGTGATTCGAGATCTCCATGAAGTTGTTTCTGCAGTGCGCTCGACCTTCATCTTTTCAAAAGACTCCTTCGTAGCAAATTCCTGCCAGTTGTAGTCAGGACGACCAGTAGGTTGGTTCATTGAAATCATTACAAACTTCCCTTTAACAGCAGGAAGCCAATTTTGGAAGGCTATGGAATCTGATGCATTTCCCAAAATGATGGTCTCAGCAGTAATAGATTTCCCATTTGTTGACGGGCTCCAGGCCAGCTGCATCCCTTCCAACGACTTTACTCGCGGATAAACCATGTCGATGTGAGAAGCTCCTCTTTCCCATCCGCGCCATTCACCCCATTTCTCATTCTTTGCGCTTATGCCCCAGCTTTGATATTTAGCCACTGCCCAATCATGAGCCTGTTTCATTTGTGGAGTCCCTACCAGCCTCGGCCCGATGCCGTCAGTTAATTCGTGAGCAAGTTTTTTTAATTGGGAGTTTTGAGTTGCCTCCTTTATTATGCTTTCAACTATTGGGTCTTTGGCTTGTGAGAATGATAGCGTAGCCGAAAATAATAGCGAAACGGATAGCAATCCTATCGATTGTTTCATGGAACAATAGTTAGAGTTTATAATGGTTGACCCAAACTTACATAATAATCTGGCTTTGCAAATTCAGTTAACTGACATGTTACTTAATACAATCGACCCTCGTGAGGAACTTAAAGACTCTACGACGAAAATGAAATTGCCGGGTGTGAATAAATCTTCTTAAATTTCTCGGACTATATACACTTATAACATGGACGCCGTTTTTCCCCGAGCCCGTAAATATTCATTTCTGCTGATTCTAATATTAATAAATGAATCCTTTGTGTATTCTCAGTCGGTTTTCTCTGGAAAAGAAGCCCTGTTTACAACTCCGCGGCAATATGTTGCAAAATTCACAAATGCAGCTCCACTTATAGACGGGAAAATTGATGATCCTGCATGGCAAAATGCTGTATGGACCGAAGATTTTAAGGATATAGAGGGCGATAGTAAACCCATACCAACATGGAATACCAGAGCAAAGATGACCTGGACTGCTGAAGGTTTGTACATCGCTGCGGAGCTTCTAGACCCACATGTCTGGGCATATTTAAAAAATCATGATGACATTGTTTTTTATGATAATGACTTCGAGGTTTTTATTGATCCGGATAATGATACACACCGTTATTACGAGATCGAAGTAAATGCGGCAAACACAATTTTTGATCTATTCATGCCTAAGCCCTACCGTAATAATAGCGGGGCAATGTTTGCATATAATACCCCTGGTATGAAGACGGCGGTGAGTATACAAGGAACGCTTAACAACCCCAGCGATACAGACAAGGGCTGGACTGTCGAGATGTTTATCCCGTTCATGGCCGTAACTATGGGCAACGTTGCAAAAGTTCCCAGTGATGGTGAATTATGGCGAATGGGCTTCTCAAGAGTGGCATGGGATGTGGAAGTGAAAGACGGTAAATACGTTAAACTAAAAGGTGCAAATGGCCGAAACCTCCCGGAACATAATTGGGTTTGGTCGCCGCAGGGATTGATCAATATGCATTATCCTGAGCGGTGGGGTTATTTATACTTCAGCAAGGCTGACACAGGGAAGCCTCAGGCACAATACACGATCCCCTATAGCGAGATTCAGAAAAAACATTTATGGCTGGTTTATTACAGGCAAAAGGAGTATTTCCAGAAGAACAGGCTCTACGCGAAAGAACTGAAAGATCTTGGGATTGCTGAAACAGAATTTAAGGTGGATGGGAAAGACAATAAATTACGGATGGAAGCCACCAGTCGTCAGTTTATGGTTTATATCAGCGGCGATGAGATTACGTATAGCGTGAATGATGAGGGACTGGTTCAAGTCAGCAAAGCGAGGTAACCAGCAACTGGCAACCGGATCAATGATCATTCAAAGGCAATCCCCTTTTCTGAAACTCTTTCCAATTTAGATATTCATCCCCTTTTCTCTGTTCAACCATCGTGATGCAATTGTCAACTGGACAAATAAGAGAGCATAGATTGCAGCCCACACATTCGGGTTCTTTTATAGAATAAGTGTTATAGGGTGTTCCGTATGATAGATTAATAGCCTGATGAGCCGTGTCCTCGCAGGCAATGTAACAGAGTCCGCAATGGATGCACTTATCCTGATTGATGTGAGCAACAATATGATAGTTAATATCCAGCTCTTCCCAATTAGTCATCACGGGAAGAGACTTACCGATAAAGTCTGTTGCATCCTCAAAGCCTTTCTCATCCATCCAGTTACTCAATCCCTCACAAAGGTCTTCGATAATGCGGAACCCATGCGTCATTACCGCAGTGCAGACCTGGACATTTGTAGCTCCTAAAAGCATAAACTCAACCGCATCTTTCCATGTGCTAACGCCCCCAATCCCTGAAACAGGAACATTCCTCGTCGTTTCATTCTGACCCAGAGTAGTTAAAAATTTTAAAGCGATGGGCTTTACTGCCGGTCCGCAATATCCTCCGAAAACAGATTTTCCTGCAACATTTGGATTTGGAACAAGCGTATCGAGATCTATGCCGGTAACAGATTGTATGGTATTGATAAGAGATAGTGCATTTGTTCCGGCTTCAACAACTGCTTTTCCGGTCGGAACCACCGAATGTACATTTGGAGTAAGTTTTGTGATTACCGGAATTGTTGCGCATTCCATCACCCATTCCACTACCGTCCGGGCAATTTCAGGATCCTGGCCTACGGCTGCGCCCATTCCTCTTTCTGTCATTCCGTGAGGGCAACCGAAATTAAGCTCTAATCCGTGTGCACCGGTGTCCTCGACTTTTTTTATTAGCTCATGCCAGCTTTCGCGGGAATTGTCGGCCATCAATGAAACGATCATCGCACGATCGGGGAAAAGCCTCAACACTTCTCTAATCTCGTCCAGATTTATTTGCAGCGGGCGATCGGAGATAAGCTCTATGTTGTTAAAACCCATAATTTTTCCGCCATGAAAATTAACAGCAGAATAGCGGGATGATACATTCTTAACCTGGGAACCTAATGTTTTCCATACAACGCCACCCCATCCTGCTTCCAGAGCCCGGAGTACATTTATTTTTTTATCGGTAGGCGGAGCGCTCGCCAGCCAAAATGGGTTTGGGGACTTAATGCCCAGAAAGTTTGATGATAGATCTGCCATTTTCTGAGTTAAAGCTTTAGTGGATTTATGACAAGAGGTTCCGTTGGAAGAGGTATTATTTTGAGATAGTTAAGGATACCCGCAGCTGCATCTTTACCGGCCTGAACGGCGTCAACTACTTCTTTGCCTCCATTCACGCAATCACCGCCTGCAAAAATAGAAGCAATGGATGTTTCCTGCTGATCATCAACTAAAAGTCTGCCGTTCTTATTTATGAATTCATTTTCATCAACAAGCTTGTCAAAAGGCAATTGCCCGGTAGCTTTGATGACCATATCGACTTCCAATTGAATCGTTTGGCCTGTCGGTTCAGGCAATTTCCGTTCGCCAGGTGCGGCATGATTTAAAGCCATTACATCACAGATAAGGCTCGTTACTTTTCCATCGAAACCAGTGATCTCCTTGGGTGATGCCAGCCAGATGATCTTACAGCCATCCAGTTTAGCAATATTAAGCTCTTTTTCTGTGCAGGGCATTTCCTCCTGCGTGCGACGATATATTAAGGTTACTTCTTCAGCACCGAGCCGCTTTGCTTGTGTAGCTGCATCAATTGCGGTCATACCCATCCCAATGACAGCTACTTTATTGCCAACCGGTATTTTGTCGAAGGGCTTGGTGCGAATATCGTAAATGAAATTTATCGCATCAGCAACGCCTTCGAAATCTTCTCCAGGAATTCCGAGCCTGCGTGTTAAGCCTACTCCAATTCCGATGAATGTGGCATCGAATTTTTCTTCCAGATCATGGAGATGCACATCTTCTCCAAGCGCTCGGCCGTATTCGATTTCTATTCCTCCAAGCGAAAGAATATAATCCACTTCATCCTGGCAAAATTCAGGAGTAACTTTATACGCAGCGATACCATAAGTCATAAGCCCGCCGCCGCGTTGTTCTTTTTCAAAAATCGTTACATCGATACCTTCACGGGAGAGAACGTGCGCACAAGATAAGCCCGCCGGGCCCGCACCAACTATCGCGACTTTCTTTCCTGTCGATGGTTTCCGGGTAAATAAGGGCCATTTTTCCTTTATAGCTTTCTCTGTTGAATATCTCTGGAGCCGCGCGATTTGAATTGGCTCCTCTTCGAGAAGGTTATATACACAGGCACCCTCACATAACTTTTCAACCGGGCAAACCTTTGAGCACCCGCCACCCATAATATTCGACGAAAAAATGGTGTGCGCAGAGCCCTTTATATTTTCTGTAGAGATCTGTTTAATAAATTTGGGTACGTCGATACTTGTAGGACAAGATTTCATACAAGGCGCATCATAACAGAATATACAGCGGTTAGCCTCAACAGCTGCCGCGGTATAATTTTCAAAGGGTGGGTGGATATCCTTGAAATTGGATTCATACCCTTCCTGAGAAAGCCTGTTATCTGATATAGCCATATATTAAAGCTCGGTTAACTTACCATAGGTTTCAGGGCGCCTGTCGCGGAA
>NZ_JBBJNI010000044.1:0-22026 GCF_037719425.1 Daejeonella sp.
GATACGATCTTTTAATAGGCTGAAGTCCAGTCCAAGGTTAGTACCTGTTGTGCTTTCCCATTTCAGATTCGGATTACCCAGTAGTACATTAGCAGTAACCCCGGTGGTGGTTACTGCATTGTAGATGTATTGCACACTGCCCAACTTCGTGATAGTTCCATAAGCGTCAATGGCCTGGTTGCCGGTTGTCCCGTATGAAACCCTTAATTTCAGGTTATTTATACCCTGAATATTTTTTATAAAATTTTCCTGTGATATGTTCCATGCAAGTGCAACAGAAGGAAATGTGGCGTATTTACTTGTATTTACGCCGAATGCTGAGAAACCGTCGCGTCGTGCCGTAGCTGTAAAAAGATATTTTCCCGCAAACGAATAATTCAGTCTTCCCATTTGCGATAAATATTGCTCCTCAACTAATCCTGAGCTGGCCGTAGGTACAGCAGCTGCCTCAATACCATTATAACCCAACTGATCATTAATGAACGTGTTAGCGCGGATCCCCGTACTAAAAGCGGTAGACTTTTGGGCGCTATATAATCCAGTAAGATCAATACGGTGCTTACCCCAGGTACGGTCGTAGGTCAGGATATTTTCAATGATCCAGCTATTTGTTTCACTATTATTTGCCCGGGCACTTCCCACAGGATTATTGGAGTTTCGTCCGGCATAAAAATTCTCCCTCTTCGGGACAAATGAGTAGCTCCCGTTAAACCTGAATTTTAATCCTTTGGCAAAAGCAGGCTTTAATTCAGTATAGAAGTTACCTGTCATGTTTTTTGCATGATTAAATACATCATTATTGAGTCCCAAAGACGGGTGTTCATAAAATGTATCAGGAGCCATGGGGAAGAAAATATAGTTTCCTTTTGCATCGAGATTTTGTCCGTACGGACTTATTTTCCCTGCCTGCAGAAAATTAACCTTCCCTCCATCATAATTATTTGATGAATAAAGTAGTGAAGCGCCGGCAGTTAACCAGCTGGTTAAGTTGGCATCCAGGTTTGAGCGCAGACTAGCCCGTTTATACTGGTAACCTTTTAAAACACCTTTCTGATCCAAAAACTCACCTGAAATGTAGTATTTAATATCTTCTGTTCCCCCGGAGATATTCAGGTTATGATCCTGTAAATAGCCCTGCTGTGATATTTCGTTGATCCAGTCCGTAGTAATCCCCGCATTATAATTGGCTAATTCGCTGGAATTAGGAACAGGAGCAATTGTACCGCCAGTTTGCCTGGCCCATTCCAGGTTCTTCTCCACATATTGTTCGCCGCTCATTAGCGGAAGCAGGTTGGTTTTAAATTCAGGGCCCACATAGGTATTGTATGAAATCCTTGGCTTGCCCGTAGTCCCTCTTTTGGTAGTAATAAGAATAACACCGTTCGATCCGCGGGTTCCATAAATCGCTACGGCTGATGCATCCTTTAAAACTTCTATTGAAGCGATATCATTAGGGTTAATATCATTAGTGAGGCCTCCCTGAGAAGTAATGGGAATACCATCTACCACAATGAATGGCCCTGATGATGCCCCGATAGAATTCTTGCCCCTCACCAACACCTCAATGTTACTGCCCGGAGCAGTTGAGTTTGTAGTTATGTTCAAGCCAGCTACAGATCCCTCTACTGCCTGCAGTACGTTGGTCACCGGCAGGTTAGTAAGCCGTTCTTTAGGAACGGAAGTCACTGAACCGGTAATGTCGGAGCGCTTTTGGGTACCATAACCTATTACGACCACCTCGTTCAATGAAGTAATATCTTCATTCATGGTTACATCCAGTCTTTGTCGGCCATTCAAAGCTATCTCCAATGGCGTAAATCCCAGATAGGAAAAGACTAGCGTTCCGTTTGCGTCCGGCAATGTAATACTGTAATTGCCGTTTGCATCAGTTGAAACTCCTTTGTTACTGCCCTTTAGTTTAACGCTTACACCCGGAAGGGTCTGCCCTTTTCCATCACTTACCTTTCCCTGCACGATCACATCCTTATATGCCACTGCTGGATCGGATGTTAGAACAGTAGACTCGGCAATGGGTACTTCTTCGCTGGGAGTAATCAGGATCTGCTTATCGACCTGCCTGTATTTCAAATTGGTATTGGCAAGGATAACCTTTAAAAATGCCTCCACAGATTGCCTGCCAGAGGGAACCCGTAAATTCCGGATCTCCTGTACATCCTCTTTACGGTACATAAAGTGAAACGGGCTTTGTGCCTCGATCTTTTGAAATGCTTTCAGCAGCGATTCGTTTTTCAGCTCAAGGCGGATCTCGACCTGACTAATGGCCTGGCTTCTGACAGGTGTCGCCGAAAACAACTGGATACTTGTTGCAATGATAACGAATGAAACTATTCCAATTCTCATAATATATCGGTGTAGCGAAGTGTAAATGAGATGTTTATCAACAGGATTCAATATTTTATTATCCCGTATATGCTCAGAAATGGTAAAAAAAATCATATTTTTAACTGTTTTAAGTGATCAATACATCTTACCCGCAAGGGGAGTAATTTAAAACGCAATGTATCTGCTCCGATGGCCGTCGGATCAATACACCCTCTGAAAAGCCTGCTTTGCTGGTACTTTTCAGAGGTTTTTTTAGGGCGGGAGCGATGTTCGAGAAAAGTTCATGTCTGATAAAGATTAACCCGTTATTATTCTCTACTACTGATAGCTATAGTTGCATTTTCTTTGTTGAAGTGATACGCCGCATTATTAAACTCACATATACTTTTCAGTACGTGGTCGAGGCTCTCGTCCTTATAAAAAATGGTAGAGAATCTTTTGGACCTGATCTGCTCGTCGCTGAAGCTGATGCGAACCTTGAAACGCTCCTCCAGGAGTTCGGCCGCATCCGCTACGGTTACGTCATCAAACAAAAGATCCTGATCCTTCCAGGTTAAATAGGCCTGGCTATCAACCTTTTTTTGACTTGCAGATTTCTCAGGCTTATGATAGGTGATCTGTTGGTTTGGAGTGATTACGCCAAGTAATTTATGATGATCATCTACTTTAACCTTTCCGCGAGTTACTGTAACTATAATATCTTCCTCTGCCGGCCACGCTTTAATATTGAAAGCTGTTCCCAAAACAGTCGTTTCGAGCCTTCCTGTATGCACAATGAATGGCTTGGAAGAGTTATGTTTAATGTCGAAATATGCCTGTCCTTCCAGGTAAACCTCGCGCTTATCCATCCCATCGAACGATGAAGGATAATTCAACTTGCTGCCACTGCCGACAATGACAGTGCTTCCATCGGCTAAACGAATAAGCCGGTGCCCCTTGTTTTCAACTGAACGGACGAGAGCTACCTGTTTCGCCGGCTTGTGATTTATAAAATAGAGCACTGCAGCCGTACTTACAATAAGAACTAACGCGGCGGCGCTAATCCGGGCGACCCAGTTACGCCAGAGGGGCCGCACCCCAGTGGTACCATAATTTTTTAAAGCAATGTTTTTCCATATCTCTTGTTGAATCTGATCTTTGGTTTTATTTCTTTGATTACTCCGCATCAAAACCACGACGTCAGGTTCCGACTCAAACAAGTTGTAATAGCCTGATAAGAATTGTTTCTCTTCAGAATTTGCATGTCCATCAAGGTATTTATGAAGCAGTCTGAGGAAGGTGGATTTGTCCATAGGATGTTTAATTGCTTGTGAAGACCTTGTATAGATAAGACCCGGAAATGGAAGAATCTCCCATCAGGATTGAAAATATTTTTATCAGGGATCAGTTATCTGAAAAAAAGACTACCATAATGGCCATCAGGTGGATTAAGGAAACGCGTAATTGCTCAATTGCTTTTCCTAGCTGATTCTGAACCGTTTTTACAGACAGCCCCAGTTTATTTGCGATGACCTTTGTGGGAAGGTCTTCCTGAAATCGAAGACGGAAAATAACCTGGCGTTTTGAAGGAAGAGCTTTTAAAATCGCCTCGTAACTTCTGTAAAATTCTTTCCAGCGAATGTTTGCATCAGTTTCTGAGTAGGTGGCTGGAAGTTGTTGCAGGATATCCAAAAAAGGTGAAATCAGGTCCTGTTTTGCCACAGCCTTGAATACACGGTTCTTCACCGATACGGCAAGGTACGCTGAAATATTTCTAATTGAAAGCTCTTCTTGTTTCAGCCAGATATGTACAAAAATATCCTGCACAATATCTTGAGATTGCGGATGATCTTTTAAACGTTTGTATGCATTCGCATAAGTGGTTTCCCAATGCCTCTCATAAAGGATGTTAAAAGCCTGCTTGCTGCCCTGTTTAATTTGCTGCAGCAACTCTTCATCCTTAATCTCAGCGCCGGTTAGCCTCATATTTAGTAATATAGACAATAAATGTAATAAATGTTCTTTGCATTTACATCTCCATAATATATATACTCGGTAGAGTAACGGCACTACACTGCATAGAAACAATACATAGTCCCATTGGATGATGTGCGAGTATCATCATTTTTGCCCACCCGGAGGGGACCAGTATTTCAGAAAATTTCAGAAGTAAATATGCCAGATTGATTAACTTGCATCGACCTCTAATATAATTGAATATGCAACCATCATGATTTTGCCAATGCCGCAGGAAATCATTATCAAATCATGATAGCCCTGCCTACCGGCAGGCAGGTTCATCACCTTTAAAAACCAAAATAAACAGATGAAAAAGATATATATGGGTGATACCGGCTTGAAGGTTTCTCCTGCAGTGTACGGATTTTACAGATGGGAGGACGTCAAAGATCCCCGGGCCACTTTAAAAAACATAGTTAGCTTGTGCCTGGAATTAGGAATAAACACCTTTGACCATGCTGACAGTTACGGCGGCTATCAGTGTGAAGAATTGTTTGGAGAACTCCTTGCTGAAAATACATTTAAGCGCGAAGACGTCGTGATTTTTACCAAGTGCGGCTTGCGAATCCCCAATCCTCAGAATGAAGACATCAGAACAAGGCATTACAATACCTCTGCTTCACACATTACAAAAAGTGTAGACGCGTCCCTGAAAAAGTTAAGAACTGATTATATCGATATTTTTTTACTGGACAGGATTGACCCGATCTCCAACCTGGAGGAAACGGCACTAATCCTTGAAAAGCTTGCAGACTCGGGAAAGATCAAAAATATAGGAATAGCAAATTTCTCTGTGTTCCAGCATCAGCTTCTAAGCTCATACTTAAGAAAGCCTATCGTAACCAATCACATCGAGTTTAATCTATTAAAAACACAAGCACTGGATAACGGGCAGCTGGATTATATCAAACAAAAATACATGCAGGCTCTGGTATCTGCTCCACTGGCCGAAGGCGAAATTGCCAACGGAACCGGGATTCAGGCAACGCGTGTCCGCGAAAAGCTTGAAGAGCTTAGCGCAAAGTATAATGCAGACATCGAGGCGCTCGCCGTGGCCTGGCTTGTAAAGCTTGGAGCTATTCCTTTGATAGGAACCACCAGCGAACAACGGATTAAAAACATAGCGAATAGCTTTTCCATAGATCTGGATCACCAGGATTGGTATGAGCTATACAATGTGTCAGCAGAGTTTCAGGGAGTAAAATCTTAATGAGTGGAAAGTGGAAAGTGGAAAGTGGAAAGTTGAAAATTGAAAGTGGCCTTTCAGACGTCAACTGGCAATGTTAACTGTCAACTTAACTAATGGAATGGATTGAGCATAACCTATTCAGATGCCTGTTTAAAACCTTAACCGGATGGGATTGTCCGGGCTGTGGCTTTCAACGGTCAATTCTTTCACTGATAAAAGGAGATATACAAAATAGCTTTTTCCTATATCCGGCTACAACCCCAATTCTCCTGCTTATTGTATGGAGTATTATCCGAACGCGATATACAGTTAAAAATTCGGAGATGGTCACGAGAGCCATGGTTCTCGTTTCTGCTTCAACAATAGTGCTTTCTTATGCAGTCAAGCTGGCGAATGCAGGCAATTAAATTGTTTCCATCCTTACAGCAAGATGATTGTAGTCCTTTACAATGGTTTCCAGAAACTCCAGCTCACCAACGTAGCCCTGTGTTTTAATTCCGAGATGATCCAGAACCTGGGTTTTCATATTATAAAGCAGGTTATCATTCCCGCTAGCCGAATAACTGGCTATCACATCATGAATTAATAAAATCTCCTTGTCTGTCAGGTGGATTACTTCCGGATAAACCGGCTTATAATTTTCATCCTCAGGAATAAAGGCCAAATTATTCAGCTGTGCACGCGGTTCGGTTTTTATCAGGGTTGTTCCTGCAACCAGATCTCCAATACGTTGTTTGTTTGGAGTCGAAACTACGGAGATCACAGCAGCTAAATGAAAAGTGATTGAAAAATCCACCATCCTGAACACCCACCGTAGTAAATACTGCCCCAGTGTTGGCCTTGCTCCATCCAGGCTCACCACTTTTATCTTCATCATCTTTTTGCCAATACTCTGCCCATTAAAAAACATTTCACAGACCAGGTCATAAAAGCAAAAAAGAAAACCAAATATCCATACAATAACTGTCGGGTTTCTTCCAACTCCACTGGGCGTGGAATACGACGAAGCAAACATCATCAAAAAGTAAATTGCCAGAAAAAGGCCCACATCGATTAGCCTGGCAAGTATCCTTTCACCAAGGCCGGCAACAGGATAATCAATAGTTATATTTTGAGAAGTATGGATTTTTACTGTTTGCATCGGAAATTATATTGTTCAACAATATTGTTAGAATTAATTAAAAAATGTAATTATTTTAACAGAATATTCGAATCATCTACCAATGAGAGAAGCTTTGTTTGTAAAGCATAATTCCCCAAAATGGAAAAAGTACGAGAGCTTCAGATCTGACAACCCGGACGAGCTTGCCCAATTTTTCCTGGAAGTAACGGACGATCTAGCATATGCCAAGACGTTTTATCCCAGGTCGAAAACTACAGAATACCTTAATGGGCTAGCATCACGATTCCATCAGACACTTTATCGCAATAAGAAAGAGAAGTCAAACAGGTTTATATTATTTTGGAAAATCGAATTACCCCTGCTATTTAAAAAATATGAGCGGGCGATGTTCTATTCGCTGATGTTTTTCGTCAGTGCCTTCCTCATTGGTATTCTTTCTGCCCGGTATGATGAGCAATTTCTCAGGATCATTATGGGACAACAATACATCAACATGACGGAGGAAAATATAGCTAAGGGTGATCCTTTCGGGGTTTACAAACAAGCTTCCGAGCTTCCCATGTTTTACTATATCGCTCAAAATAATTTGAAGGTGGCATTTTACACATTTGCGAGTGGCATTTTTCTGTCTGCGGGTTCTGTCATCATTCTGATAAAAGAGGGTATCAGGCTAGGTTCTTTTGAATACTATTTTTTTAGCAAGGGACTTGGCTTACAGTCAGTCCTTGTAATTTGGATCCACGGCACGCTCGAGATCTCCGCCATTATTTTAGCCGGCGGTGCGGGTTTGGTCTTAGGGAACAGCATCCTTTTCCCAAAGACCTATAAGCGCATGGAATCCTTTAAACGCGGGGCTAAAGACGGCATGAAGATTTGTATCGGAATAGTACCGATATGGGTTTTTGCAGCATTTCTGGAAGGTTTTGTCACGCGGCACACAACAATGCCTGCCTGGCTGAGTATATTCATCCTGGGAACGTCCCTGCTATTTATCATTTGGTACGTCATCCTCTATCCAAATCAATTATTTAAATCACTAGCTTATAAAGCAACGAATGGAAGAAAGTTTTGAACCAAGGAAAATCCGCGATTTCGGCGAGGTTATTAATGACACATTTGTATTTATTTTCCAGACATGGAAGCCACTCCTGAGAGCATATGGAGTGATATGCGGCTTTTTTGTTGTCGGTAGCTTACTGGCTTCTCTTTTACAGCAGTTCCGAATGATGAAAGGGATGAAAAATGGTTTTGCTGGAGCCCCCAGGGATTCTTTTAGCGTCCTGTCAAACTTATTAGGGTTTGAATATATCATCGCCATGTTATTTTCTATGATGACTTACACGGCAATCACCCTAACATCGCTGGCATTTATTCATTTGTACAAAGAAAAAGGGAACGAAGTTCCCACTGTAGAAGAAGTCTGGACCTATGTTAAATTTTACTTCTTCAAGTTTTTGGGAAGCGGAATATTGTTATTTGTCTTATTCCTTGTTGGGTTTATGTTTTGCTTTATACCCGGAATATATCTTTTCCCAATTATCTCCCTGATGTTTCCAATAATGATGATGGAAAGTGCAAACCTCGGCTTTGCCTTTAGTAAAGCCTTTACACTCATTAAGAATAACTGGTGGCCTACCTTTGGTGTACAGGTCATTATGCTGATCCTTGTTACACTGGCAGGATTTGTCTTTTATATTCCACTGTTTGTTGCCGGTATCGGGGGTTTCTTTGGAGGCGTAACCAGGATGACCACACTCAGTGTTATAACTCAGGTCGTTGTTACTCATATTACTATGGTGTTTTTGGTATTTCCAAACATTGCCATCGCTTTATCTTATTATAGTTTGAGCGAGCAAAAGGATGGAACAGGTCTGTTGGATCGCATAAAAAGTTTTGGCAAAAAAGATTCCCCTAATCCAGACCTGGCACCCGAAGAATATTAATGGAGTTGCGAAAAATCATCCGTATCACCTTGCTGATATTTTTTCTCGCGGGTTCTTATAGATCTGCTGAGGGAGCGCCTGTACAAAAACCGCCGGTTATCAGATTGGACAGCAGCGCGATAATGCTTCGTACTTTCGATCAGCCTGCACTCGATCGCTATAGGGCGCAAAAAGATTTTCAATACGGCACTGATTATCAAACCGCCCGGTCCTTATGGAGTCGTTTCTGGACATGGTTCTGGAGCCTGTTTACAAATGTCATTTCTGATGCAGCTTCAAATAATGTGACGAAGAACATTTCACTCCTTGTGCTGGCGGGCCTGATCATTTATCTTTTTATTAAATTTTCGGGAATAGGCGTTTTGCAGATGTTCAGCGGCAAAGCCAAACCGATACCCCTACCCTACTCTGAATCGCCGGAAAACATTCATGAAATAGACTTTGAACCCGAGATTGAGAAGGCAATCCATAATCTGGATTACCGGCTCGCGGTACGTATGTTGTATCTGAAATGCCTTAAAAAACTTAGCGATACCGGGTTAATCTCCTGGCAGATCGACAAGACCAATTCCAATTATGTCGCTGAGCTTGTTAACTCCGGCAAAAAGGAAAAATTCACGTTCCTTACCCGACAGTTCGAATACATCTGGTACGGTGAATTCAATATTGACCAACCTACTTTTATTGAGATACAGAATGATTTCAAAGATTTTAATAAAGGCTTATAATGAGAGATCTTAAGGTTTACATCGGAATCGGATCGATCCTCTTAATGGTGTATTTAATAGCGCAGTACAATAAGCCTCAGCCGGTCGACTGGTCCCCAACATATTCAAAAGAAGATAAGATCCCCTACGGCACATATCTGTTGCACCGTCAGATCAATGATATTCTTCCTGGCAGCAGGATCTTAGTCAGGCGCAAGCCTGTTTTTAATGTTTTTCAGGAAGAAAAGGTTAACCCGGGTAATTATCTCATCATCGCTGGCACTGTAAATCTTGACGACTATGATTTCAAGAAGCTGGTGAATTACATGAAACAAGGCAATAAGGTGTTTATAGCTACCTATTATCTCGGCAATTTTTTGAGTGATACTTTAAAGGCAAAGATAAGCAGCGAAGTTAAGATTAAGAATACCGGGTCCTTGCTGCATTTTACAAACCCTGTGTTAAACCCTAGAAAACAATACAAGTTCGACAGGGATATCGGGAACCAGTATTTCAGCAGGTTTGATACTGCAAAGGCAACTGTTCTGGCGATGAACAGTAAAGGAAACAGCACTTTTATTAAATACCCTTACGGCAAAGGGGCTTTGTATCTGATGTCCAGCCCACAATTCTTCACAAATTACAATCTGATTAACCCCGGGGGCGCTGAGTTCGCTGCAAAATCACTCTCGTATTTAAATCCCGGAGGAAACCTGATATGGGATGAATTCTCCACGCTGGGACCCGCACAGGATACTTCCCCATTGAGTGTCTTATTAAATTATCCTGAATTAAGATGGGCTTATTACATTGCTTTATTCAGCTTGATAGCCTTTGTTCTTTTTGAAATAAAAAGACGCCAAAGGGTTATCCCGGTTCTGGAGCCTTTACAAAATACCACCGTTGAATTCGTAAACGTTGTAGGCCAGGTGTACTACGAGCGTAAAGATCATAAAAATTTGACCGATAAGAAGATTACCTACCTGCTTGAACATATCCGGTCGATGTACCGCTTAAATACCAACTATATTGACCAGGAGTTTATTGAAACCCTGAGCAATAAAACGGAGATTGGGATCCCGGAAATCCGGGTGCTGATGGCAATGTTAAAACGATATTCAGACGCAGAGCAGATTACCGATCAGCAACTTATAGAGCTTAATAACAAGATAGAGAACTTTTATAAAAAATCAGCATAATATGGATCAGGAATTTACAGGACAAAGAACGGATTTAAGCCAGCTTAACGCCTCGGTTGAGCAGATCAAAGCAACCCTGGGCAGTATTGTTATAGGACAATCTGATATGATCGAACTGCTGATTGCAGGAATTTTGGCGGATGGGCATATATTGATTGAAGGAGTTCCCGGCATAGCAAAAACTCTGACCGCTAAATTGCTCGCTAAATCACTGGATGCACAGTTTTCCAGGATCCAGTTCACACCAGATATTATGCCATCTGATGTTCTCGGCACATCAATATTTAACCCGCGTGAAAGCACCTTCGAATTCAGGCAGGGTCCTGTATTTGGTAATATTATCCTTGTAGATGAGATCAACCGGGCTCCCGCCAAAACGCAGTCTGCTTTGTTTGAAGTGATGGAGGAACGCCAGATTACTATGGATGGACATACCTACCAAATGCAGGAGCCATTTATTGTTCTCGCTACTCAAAACCCGATCGAACATGAAGGAACTTATCGCTTGCCCGAAGCACAGCTCGATCGGTTTCTCCTGAAAATAGAAGTAAAGTACCCATCCCTTGAGGAAGAAGTCGCAATAATAACGCAGCAGCATTCACAGACAACCAGGGAGCAGTTGGAAAAAGTTGTTCCGGTGATAACAGCTGAGCAGATCCGTTCATACCGGAAGCAAATAAGGGCTTTACATGTCGAGCCTAAACTCATCGAGTTCGTAGCAAAGATCATCCATGAAAGCCGGACGAATAAGTCATTGTTCCTTGGCGGCTCGCCGCGTGCGTCTCTGGCGATAATCAATGTAGCAAAAGCTATCGCTGCCATTAATGGGCGCGATTTTATAACCCCGGACGATATAGTAAAAATAGCGCCGGCCGTATTGAGGCATCGGATTATGCTCACACCTGAAAAAGAAATGGAGGGAATCTCCCCGGATGATGTGATCGCACAAATCATCCAAAAAATTGAGATACCAAGATAGTTTAACAGCATTAACCAGAACATTGAAAGTGCTTTTCACCCAATATTATGTTAACCTTTTCCTGAAGAATCGCCTATTCGCGGGATTGGGGCTTTCTTCCGTATTGTTCGTTCTGTCGTTCTTTTTCCCCTGGCTGGGAGCCATCCCTCTGCTTTTCTTTCTAACTCTGCTTGCTCTGGTTGCAATCGATATACTATTGCTCTATCGTGTGGGCAATGGCATCTTTGCCCGTCGTGATTCACCCGACAGGCTGAGCAACGGCGACGATAATAATTTGGGCATTCACATAGAAAGCTTCTACTCCTTCCCTGTCGGCGCCGGAGTAATTGATGAGATACCTTTCCAGTTTCAGCAAAGGAATATCTGGTTCAAAGTAGATTTAAAGCCACGGGAAACCAGGATCATTTCCTACCAGCTCCGCCCTTTTAAACGGGGCGAGTACGAGTTCGGCAAGATCCATGTGTACGTGCATTCACCATTAGGTTTGTTGAGAAGGCGCTATTCGTTTGATGAGTCGGAAACGTTACCTGTTTACCCGTCCTTCTTGCAAATGCGCAAATATGAGCTCCTGGCCATTTCAAACCGCCTGTCCGAGACGGGGATCAAACGGCTTAGGCGGTTGGGGCACAGTATGGAGTTCGAACACATTAAAAATTATGTGAGTGGTGATGATTACCGCAGCGTTAACTGGAAGGCAACAGCCCGAAAAGGAGATCTGATGGTAAATTCATTTACTGATGAAAAGTCGCAGCATGTTTACTGCATCATAGACAAATCAAGGTCGATGAAAATGCCTTTTGACGGGTTAAGTTTACTCGATTATGCTATAAATGCCAGCCTGGTGCTTTCAAATATCGCCTTGCTTAAGGAGGATAAGGCGGGATTGATCACCATATCTGAGAAGATCGGGGCTGTAATTCAAGCCGACAGGCGCCCGACCCAATTAAACCAGATCATGGAGGTGTTATTCAAGGAGAAAACGCGCTATCTGGAAACCAATATGGAACTGTTATATAGCACCATCCGTTCTACCGCCAAACAACGAAGTCTCATGGTATTCTTTACGAACTTCGAAAGTATGTCGGCTATGGAAAGACAGCTTCCCTTCTTAAAGCGAATAGCCCGGTTCCATCTGCTATTTGTCGTCTTTTTTGAAAATACGGAGCTACAGAAATTAAAAGAAGCTCCTGCCCGAAACGTCGAAGAGATCTATATCCAAACCATTGCAGCGAAATTCGCCAATGAAAAGAAACAAATAGTTAAAGAGCTGGCAAGACATGGGATCCAATCTATTCTCAGCACCCCGCAGCAACTGACGGTAAATACCATCAATAAGTATTTGGAGGTGAAGGCGAGGCAGGGAGTTTGAGCTAAATCATTAATTCGTGTAACAAATTCAAACAGGATTAGTATTTAACCTCTATTCTTGTGTCTATCCGGTTAAATGGGGCGAATTTAATTATCTGAAAACTCAATCGATTTAAAACACTACTTGATGAAACATATGAAACTTAATTTAAGCCTTATCACAGCCTTTGCCGGAATCCTTATCTGTACGGCGTCAGCATTCAGCCAGTCAAAGGTTTATAATATCTATGCCGGGAACACACATTCACATACACAGTACACAGAATCCCATGGAGCCCATCTCGGCAAAGTCGCTGGTGCCGCGAAGTTTATGGACATTGACTCGAATGGTGTCGGACGGGCAATCAACTCTCCGATGAAACCTGATTGGCAGAAACATCAGGGTCTTCCTTCGGTTCATTTCGATTTAGCCAAAGCTAATGGATACGATTTTTTCATCACGACCGATCATTCCCAGGAAGCCGGCTTTTATCCCACAAGTCCGACTAATCCGCAGTGGATAGCAGCACATGATCAGGCAAAAAAAGCAACAGATAAGAACTTTGTTGCGCTGACCGGGTATGAGCATTCGGAAAACAACGGCCCGGGTAATGGAAAAGGTCATTTCAATGTGATAAATTCGGCTGCCTATCTGAATGCCCTTGAGAAGGGTGTCGATATTCAAAGCTTCTACAAATGGGTTGGAACGGCTAAAGCCTACAATAACGAAGGGCCTGTAGTTGCCACTTTCAATCATCCTGATCCTAAGTCCTACGATAGCTTTGCCTTTCGCGATGCTAAAGTGACGGACGTGATTACGATGATGGAGATGATTAACTCCAATAAGAACATCCATTATGCTGCTTTTTTGACGGCACTTAATTTAGGCTGGAAGATCTCCCCTGTCGCTGGAAATGATAACCATGGAACGGAAGCTATCAGTAAACATACGTCCAGAACATTCGTGCTGGCAGAGAGCAAATCTAAGCTTGACATCCTGAATGCGATGAAGAATCGCCGTACCTATGCCGCTCTCGATCAGAATATCCAATGCCGGTACTCAGTAAACGGACAGATCATGGGATCTACTCTGACCAAGGCGTCCGAATTCAAATTCGATGTTCAGATCAGTGACCCGGATGCAGGAAATTCGAGAGATATGATCACAAAAGTTGAGATCCTAAAGGATAATGGCGTGGTAGTAGAAACCTTCGAACCGACTCCTGCTCATTCAGTAAAATGGAACCCGGTAATAAAGGACACAACGAGCAAATATTTCTTCATTAGAGTTTATAATGCCGGAGGAAGTGATTCTGAAGGAGCTGATGCTAAACCAAATCCTGCAAAACCAATTGCCTGGTTAGCGCCGGTGTGGACGGGCAGATAGGTTTATCAGACGTATTGATCAACCCAGGCTAAGGGATAATCTTACCCGCCTGCCGCACATTAGCTCCGGTCCGGCCCTGCAGGTCATCTCCAAGGTCGGCACGCGCTGCTTCTGCAATTTTCTCCAGCGAGGCCACCATCTCAGGAAATTGATCTTTCACATCATAACGCTCTCCGGGGTCTCGTTCCAGGTTATATAAACCACCGGCTACACTGTAGTTATCCTTAACCTGGCCGGGCTGGCCGTTCATTCCGGGAGCAAAACCCTCATAACTTCGCCCGGGGTGAGGAAATATCAACTTCCAGCTCCCTTGCCTTACCGCCTCGAGGTTATTCTTCTTGAAATAATATAAAAACTGCTGACGCGGTGTCTGGGAATCGTCCCCTTTTAACACGGCCGTAAAATCAAACCCGTCTATCTTTCGCTGTGTCTGCTTTGCCCCGCAGATGGATGCGACTGTCGGCAAAATATCGATAGTTGACATAAGTTTATTGCTTACCCGGCCAGCAGGCACCACTCCCGGCCAACGGATAATACACGGAACGCGCTGCCCTCCTTCAAAGGAAGTGCCCTTGCCTTCGCGGAATCCGCCTGATGATCCGGCATGGTCGCCGTAATTAAGCCAGGGGCCATTGTCGCTGGTAAAGATCACCAAGGTATTTTTATCCAGTCCCTGCTTTTTCAGTTCAGCTAATATCTGTCCAACTGACCAGTCTATCTCCATCATCACATCTCCAAAAATACCCCGATTACTTTTTCCTTTGAATTTTGACGACGCAGCAAGAGGTACGTGCGGCAATGGGTGTGGTACGTACATGAAGAACGGCTTGCTTTTATTTTTACGGATAAAAGACGTTGCCCGTTCGGTGATCAGGGTGGTCAGCTGTGCAATATCGTCCAGGTTTTCTATTTCCTTAACCGGCTGGCTACCTTCAATAAGATTTAATGGAGGATATTTAGTTCTTGGCGAATAAGGATGCTTCGGCCACATATCATGAGAATAGGGCACCCCAAAATATTCGTCAAAACCCTGGGTCAAAGGAAGCATTGAAGGATGATCGCCAAGATGCCATTTTCCAAATATCGCTGTTGTATAACCTTTTCCCTTCAGCAGATCTGCGATGGTCTCTTCGTCCCGGTTTAACCCGACCTGAGAACCCGGCATTAAAGCGCCGCTTATTCCAAGCCTGTTCGGGTAACAACCAGTTAAAAGAGCCGTCCGGGATGCCGAGCAGACAGCCTGCGCCGTTAGAAAATTCGTAAATCTCGTTCCCTCAGCTGCCATGCGGTCGATATTCGGCGTCTGATAATTGAGCGCGCCTGTAACTGAAAGATCACCATAACCCATGTCATCAAGGAAAATAAGGACCACATTTGGTGTCGCGTTTTTCACAGGAGACGCAGCACCAGTTAATAGGAACAGGCAAAACAAGGTACCTGACGATATAAAAAATCGCAGAGTTTTAAAGGTAGTTGAGATTTTCATAGATGTAAATTACTGAAATTGAAAGTACATAGGAAATTTTTGGTAAGGCAATATGGTCCCAATTTCGCCTCGGCCTTTCCATATCTGAAATTAAGAAATATTATCAATCTTTACAGCATTAATGTAAGAT
The DNA here is from genome assembly GCF_037719425.1 of Daejeonella sp. Lineage (GTDB taxonomy): Bacteria > Bacteroidota > Bacteroidia > Sphingobacteriales > Sphingobacteriaceae > Daejeonella. Next base: position 15,832 of record NZ_JBBJNI010000044.1, read on the forward strand.
GGTCAAATAGTGGAAACTCAGCAGAAAACAGAATGTTCCCGATGTGCTTTTGACATCCAGTCACTCTCAACCTGCCTATCGGCCAGGCAGGCTCTCCACTTTCAACTCTCAACTAATAAAACGTGCAGATCCTAGACTTCCTCCTAACCCTCCTCCATCTCTTCATAATCGGTTTCAACCTTTTTGGCTGGATCTGGCAGTCAACTCGTAAACTCCATTTTTACCTGGTAATAGCAACCGTCTTTTGCTGGGTGGTTCTTGGCTTTTGGTATGGCTTTGGCTATTGCCCGATAACCGACTGGCAATGGCAGATTAAAGCCAAACTCGGCGAGCAAAACTTACCCAACTCATTTATCGAATATATGGCCGAAAAGGTAACGGGCGCGGATATTGGTTCCGGCCTGATTGATGGAGTTACTGCTGTTAGTTTCGGAATTGTGGTTATAATGACTTGTGTTTTGTATAAGAAGACAAAGTAGGAAATCTGAACGTCTGAAGTGATCGCATACGCTATCCGCCTAGTCTTGATACTTGATACCCTGCCTGCCGGCAGGCAGGTTGATACTCGATTCTTTTTTTTGCTTTACACCCCTGCCTTACGGATCACTTCCAGCGTTTTTGCCAATCCGGTCTCAGCTACCTTCTGCAAGTCCTGTTTCCAATACTCCGGGTTGTATAATTCAAGCGAAATACATTTTCTGAATCCGGTGGCTTTTAGATCGCGCAGTATCTGTTGCAGGGGTAGAATTCCGTCGCCGGGATAAACACGATGACTATCCCCTAAGTCAGCAATTGCAGGAGATGCCGGTGCGTCCGAAAACTGAAAGATTGCAATTGCACTTCCGTTCAGCAGCTTTATCGATTCAAAACCACCCTCAGAAATATGCATATGATAGGTGTCAGGAATCATCATCGCCGAAGGATGGTTGGCGTCCATGATGATGGCCATTGCCTGGCCCATTGTCTTTATAGGCTGATATTTTACAAATACCAGTGCTGGATGGATTTTGTATTCGCTGATCCCGATTTCAAGAATTTCACGATAACGCGCGGCCATCCATTTCTGATTATAGTTCTCTCCGGCGTTGTTCGCTATGGTCTGAATGTGCTCCGCGCCAATAGCAGCAGCCATCCGCATCCTGTTACGGGTGTCTTTCAGTGAGCTGTCGAACTGTTCCTTAGTTGGCGGTATGGAGTTCCATAAACCAATAACACTTGGAACAAATAAACCCAGATCTTTTATTTCCTTGCCGAGATCTTTGAGATTTCCGCCCCCGGCTTCAAACTTCTGCAGCTCACCGTCCCATGGTTCAATAGCATCATATCCGGCTTTAGCCGCTATTTTGATCTTATCCTTTAATGATGCGGGGCGGATCGTGGCAGTATCGAGACAAATTGGCCACGGGCTCACCTTCTTCTGATAACGCTTTTCCTGCTGGCCCGTAGTTACCGGCCTCGCCGCTGTCCAATTAAGCGGTAAAACACCTGCAGCGCCAACCGCGGCTGTCAGGGAAACAAATCTTCTTCTGTCCATGCATATTTGGGAAAGCTCTAATATACAGAATCGTTTCAGGGAAATAGAAAGCTAAAGTGACATGCACATCAATACTTTCTCTTATTCCATTCTAAACACCGCCCGCATCTTCGAACTCAACTTCACCGTTTTAAAATCAACATTCGACGTAGCCGCCGATTGCTCAACAGTCTCATAGAGTGAACCATTGCCCGCATCCATCCGCCTGTTCATGTTTTCCGGCTCGACAATTTCCGATATTTCAATCGCCTCGCCCAGCTTCTTATCAATTGACCCGGTCAGGTAGAGCGCTTTATCCCGGGCCGCTTTAAGCGCCTTGATCTTCAGGTTCTTTTTTATGGTATCCAGATTGGAATAGTCATATCCCTCTATCTGTGTATACTGGATTCCCTGAGGATCCATCGAAGACAAGATCGCATCGAGTTTTTTAACATCCGGCAATTTAAGCCGGTATTGCTTTCCCGCCATAAATTGTGGGTCACGGCTTCTTTTATAGTATTCCTGGTAGCTTGCGACATTGTTGATCAGCAAATTCTTCGAATCAATTCCGGCCGCCTTTATCGAAGCCTGCAATTTTTGTTCAAGGATCTCAATGGAAACCCGCTGCTTTGTTCCGGTCACAAAATATTCCCTGAGTGATATTCCGACATAGACAATATCAGGAGTAACTTCGGTTTCAGCACTTCCGATAACTTCGATCCTTTCTTTTGTTGATTTTTCTGAGCATGATGACGCAAGCACAACAGTCCCCGCCAACAGCATTGCAATAATCTTTTTCATAGTGCATTTTTTAATATTAAGATGAAGAATAAGGAAAATTTCCATAACTCCTGTCGCGCATTACCTTGTTTATACCTATTATCTTATCTTCGTTAGTTCTACAAAGGCGCTCAAAGGTACTATGCTAAACTATCCGGTATTAGAAAATGAAGCTGAAAGGCTCCTCGCCCTTCAGTCTTATCACATTTTCGATACCGCCGAAGAAAAGGATTTTGATGATTTGGCGGCGCTTGCTTCTGCCATTTGCCAGATACCCATCGCCCTCATTACCTTTATTGACGATAAAAGACAATGGTTTAAGTCCCATCACGGTACCGATTTTACTGAAAACGAAAGAGGGCTCTCTTTCTGCACCCATGCTATTGCCTCATCAAACGATATTATGATCGTTCCCGACGCCAAAAAAGATTCACGATTTGCGGATAACCCGATTGTGACCGGCGGCCCCGAAATCACATTTTATGCCGGTGTTCCATTGATCAATGAAGATGGTTATGCGCTGGGGACAATGTGCGTGCTCGATCAGCAGACACATGACCTGAGCGAGTATCAGATCGAAGCATTAAAAACACTGGCACGCCAGGTTGTAGACAAGCTTGAGCTAAGAAGGAAAGTAGCCATACTTGAGAAATCAAATGAATCGCTGATGAGCGCCAATGTGCTGATTCAGAAATTTGCCTCTATGGCGGCCCACGATATCAAGAATCCTATAACCAGTATTTCTCTTACCTCACAGGCCTTAAAAAGGCGTTATGAGAAAAGCGGTGATGAAAGCTCATTAAAGCTGGTAGACATGAATATTGAAGCAACCAAAAATTTGCTGGAATTGGTAGATGAAATGCTGGAATACTCCAAATCGCCAGACCTGCTTATCTCTAAAAAGCAGACATTCGACTTCAAATCCCTTATAGAAAAGATCATCACGCTGATTGATGTCCCGGAAACTACCGCGATCGAACTGCCAGAAACAAAGTCTGATATCCATCTTTCTGTTATAGCCTTCGAACAGATCATGATCAATCTTCTGACCAATGCTATTCGTTATAACGACAAAGACCGGGGCTATGTAAAAGTTCGTTTTGCAGAAGAAGAGCATCATTATCATTTTGAGGTGGAAGACAACGGCAGGGGAATACCTGAAGAATATCATGAAAAGATATTCTCCGACAATTTCACTCTAAAAATTTCCGACAGGTATAATAAGAAAGGGTCCGGCATCGGCCTTTCTACTGTAAAAGATCTTGTTACCGCTTTAAACGGAAATGTAAGCTTGAAATCTGTCCCAGGGGAAGGAACGACGTTTTTTATTTCAATCAGGAAGTAGGTATTTGACTCTCCCAACTGTCCACTCAGGAAGCTCTCAACTACTAAGGAATTTCGGTGGGAGAAGTATAAGGAGCGTTACAAAATTCGGCGCAGCACTCGACGTAGATATTGGGATAGGTCGCTTCCCTGCCGGCCGCAGGCTGGCCAATTCCGTTAGGGCCCGACAGGTACGTTTCTTAAGCCAAAGCACTGAATCTCCGTTCACTTTAAATCCGCATCGGCTGGTGCGGTAATTACAGACAAGGCCAAAGCACTAATTTCCGAAGCAGCAGACGCAGCGGCGGCTTTTTGGTACTTTTCAGCTGAAGGAAAAGTACTAAGCCCTCCCGCGGCTATGAGCGGGAAAACTAATCTCGCACCGCAATCCTCGATTCAACCCGAACCTTCTTCGCAAAAAACTTTTGGTTAAAAAACCTCAACAGCTTCTTCTCTACAAACAAATGCAAAAACACCCCTGACAACACAGTGATCAAAAATATAAGTGTGGCTACTAAAGGTAAGAAAGCTTTACCTTCACCGCCGGGATTTAACAAGGCGAACGTTCTGGTTAGTCCGGATAGCAGCATATTGTGTGAAAGGTAGATTGAATAGGATGCATCGCCGATCAACACCAAAAAAGCAGGAAACTTATACGATGGGTTTGCCTGATCGAATCTTACCGCCAGGTAGGTAATTAAAGAAAAGAACAGCCCCATTAAAGTAACCGTGACAATATCTCTAAAAAAGACCAGCCCGTTTATGTGCATGGTTTGCTGAAGCAATACAAACAGAATAAGTAATATGGGAAACGCGAACTTCCATGAAAAAGCCACCTGATTGCATATAAAATAAGCTACAAGGCAGCCCATTAAGAATTCGAGAATCAGGATATTAAAAAAGAAATCCATATAGATACCACCCGGAGTATTAGCGAACGTATACAGGAGTATGAGCACAACCCAAACTGCTCCTGCAACTTTAGAAAACCTGAAACCGTAGCTTATACATATCCCAAAAACAATATAGAACAGCATTTCATAAGAGAGTGTCCACGCCACCCCTACCAACCTTATATCTGGATTCGGTAAAAGCAAAAAAGATTCGATGAGCAGCTTGATTACTGGCGGGGATGTTAAATCCATCGTTAAACCAGCATCGATCATGAACTGCGGCGTACTTATCAGATATATCAGTAAAAATACCACCGCGATAATCCAATAGATAGGATATATGCGGATAAAACGCTTCTTAAAGAAATTCCAGGAATTGATGCCTTGTGACTTCAGATCATCAAAATGAACATGGGTGATAATAAATCCGCTTAGAACGAAAAAGAAATCCACCCCAACAAATCCGAAGTTAAAGAAATTGCTGTAAGGAATGTAATTAAGGTGGTTTTTAGAATTAGCAATAAGATGATGCATCACAACCAGCATGGCTGCTATACCACGAAAAACCTGTATTAATGTGAATTTCATCTACCCCAGAATGTACACATTACAAACTAATATTTAATTCTTCCCGCATACTGGTTTGACGACTACTGTAATACCTTCGGTAGCTTAAAAGAGAAAGTTGAGCCGGTTCCATATTTGCTGTCAACCGAAATAATGCTGTTATGCCTGATAATGATGTCCTGGGAAATATACAAGCCAATTCCCAAGCCGGCTATAAATGCTGCCAGCTCCTCAACTCTGTAGAACCGGGAGAAAATTTCCGATTGGTCCTTTTCTTTAATTCCCATTCCAAAATCCTGAACACAAAACTGAATGTCATTGTCTTTTTCACTCACAGCTACAACTATCTGGTCTGCCTTGGGCGAGTATTTGATCGCATTAGAGATCAGGTTGATCATCACCTGTTCAATACGCTGCTTGTCTGCATCAACTATAAGGTCCAGCGCGCTAAACTTAGTGACGATCTTGTGCCCAAGGTGGCTATAATGCATCATTTCAACAACCTCTTCTACCAGTTCTACGATATTAAATTCGCCAAATGTCATGGATAACTGGCCCGCCTCGATCTTTGAAACATCCAGCAGGTCGGACACCAGGGCCTGGAGCTTGTCGACACTTGTAAGCGCTTTATCAGCCAGCTGCTTGTTTTTTTCGTCGTTACTAAGATTTCGCTGCAGGAATTGTAGATAAGCACTTAAACTGGTAAGAGGCGATCTTAATTCATGGCCCGCCAAAGCTATAAACTCGTCCTTCTTTTGATTTAGCTCTTTCAGTTGGGCATGAAGCGCGATCTCTTCATTTATAATAAGCAGTTCCGCCGCTCTTTTCTCCTTTTCCTCGCTTTGATAAATAAGCTCTATGTTAGCAATTGCCAGTTCAGCCGCACGTTTCTCCTTTTCTCCATTTTGATAAACAAGCTCCTTATTAGCAATGGCTAATTCCGCTGCCCGTTTCTCCTTTTCATCGTTCTGATAAACAAGCTCATTATTAGCAATGGCCAGTTCCGCTGCCCGTTTCTCCTTTTCTTCATTTTGATAAATAAGCTCTGTATTAGCTATGGCTAGTTCCGCTGCCCGTTTCTCCTTTTCTTCATTTTGATAAATAAGCTCTGTATTAGCT
>NZ_JBBJNI010000044.1:22126-27484 GCF_037719425.1 Daejeonella sp.
CTGCCCGTTTCTCCTTTTCTTCATTTTGATAAATAAGCTCTGTATTAGCAATGGCTAATTCCGCTGCCCGTTTCTCCTTTTCCTCGTTCTGATAAACAAGCTCTGTATTAGCAATGGCTAATTCCGCTGCCCGTTTCTCCTTTTCTTCATTTTGATAAATAAGCTCTGTATTAGCTATGGCTAGTTCCGCTGCCCGTTTCTCCTTTTCTTCATTTTGATAAATAAGCTCTGTATTAGCAATGGCCAGTTCCGCTGCCCGTTTCTCCTTTTCTTCATTTTGATAAATAAGCTCTTTATTAGCAATGGCCAGTTCCTCTGCCCGTTTCTCCTTTTCCTCGTTCTGATAAACAAGCTCATTATTAGCAATAGCTAATTCCGCTGCCCGTTTCTCCTTTTCCTCGTTCTGATAAACAAGCTCATTATTAGCAATGGCTAGTTCAGCTGCCCGTTTCTCCTTTTCTCCATTTTGATAAACAAGCTCCTTGTTAGCAATGGCTAGTTCCGCTGCCCGTTTCTCCTTTTCTCCATTTTGATAAACAAGCTCCTTGTTAGCAATAGCGAGTTCCTCCGCTCGTTTCTCCTTTTCCCCATTCTGATAAACAAGTTCCTTGTTAGCAATGGCAAGTTCCGCCGCCCGTTTCTCTTTTTCCTCGTTCTGAGAAAACAGCTCTTTATTTGCTATGCCCAGCTCGGTCGCCCGTTTTTCTTTTTCGTCGCTTTGATAAATCAGCTCGATGTTGGCAATTGCAAGTTCCGCCGCCCGCTTCTCCTTTTCATCGTTCTGATAAATCAGTTCTTTATTGGCTATGCCCAACTCGGTCGCGCGTTTTTCCTTTTCTTCGTTTTGATACCGTAACTCTTTGTTTGCAATGATCAATTCAGCCGCTCTCTTTTCCTTCTCACTGTTCTGAAAATCACGCTCGATATTTGCCACCCGGAGCTCTGCTTCACGCTTTAGGCGCTCAGCATTAAGAAAAGCAATTTCCTTGCGTGCAAGTAGTAATTCGTCGGAGCTTTTGGAATCTTTCATCGTCACAATATTTCTTATTAAACGGAATAAGAAATGCTTATAGTTTAATAATAACGAATGTAGCGGATAATTCCTAATTAAAAAACACCCGACAGCATGCACTTAACCCTAATGTTCCTTTCAGCATTTCCATCCAAATTCCATATGTTTGGTCTATGACCCCACACCCTGCCCCGGCCAATCGGGTACGCCGCATTCTTGCGGCAAGCCTCATTGGCACCACTATCGAGTTTTTCGACTTTTACATTTTTGCGACAGCCGCGGTACTGGTATTTCCTAAATTATTTTTCTCGGCAGCAGATCCAAATTCAGCTATGCTTGAGTCGCTGGCTACTTTTGCACTCGCCTTTTTTGCGCGCCCTCTGGGTGCTGCTTTGTTCGGCCATTTCGGCGACCGTAAAGGGCGGAAGGCTACCCTCGTTGCTTCACTGATGACTATGGGACCTTCAACTGTTGCTATTGGCCTCTTGCCCGGCTACGCCACTATAGGCATTGCAGCTCCTATCCTTCTGGCGGTGTTCCGTTTCGGACAAGGCTTAGGCCTGGGCGGTGAATGGGGCGGTGCTGTACTGCTCGCAACAGAAAACGCACCTCCAAACAAAAAAGCCTGGTATGGCATGTTCCCGCAGCTGGGCGCACCCCTGGGATTCCTTCTTTCCACCGGCTCCTTTTTTATCCTGAGCAGGACAATGAGCGAAAGCGATTTCATTAGCTACGGCTGGAGGATCCCTTTTATTGCAAGTGCGCTGCTTGTATTTGTGGGTTTGTATGTTCGATTAAAAATATCCGAAACACCCGCCTTTCTGAAGATAATTGATAGCAACCAGCGCTCAGTCATGCCGGTAGCTGATGTTTTTGTAAAGCATACCAAAGCCCTAACTCTGGGCACCCTGGCAACGATCACAACATTCCTCTTATTTTACCTGATGACAGTCTTTACGCTAAGCTGGGGCACGTCAGTTCTAAATTATCCTAAGAGCCAGTTCCTTATTATACAGATGATCTCCATGCTCTTCTTCGGCATCGGCATTCCGCTTTCGGCTGTACTTGCTGACCGGTACGGTCGTAACAATATGCTAATCGGGGCAACTCTATGCATAATGACCTTCGGACTTGTTTTCGCACCCTTATTCATTGCAGGCAGTGCTGCCATGACCGCCATATTTTTATCCCTCGGAATGTTCCTCATGGGATTAACTTACGGCCCAATAGGTACCGCCCTCGCGGGAATCTTCCCCGCAGCAGTGCGTTACACCGGTGCCTCCCTCGCCTTTACCCTTGCCGGCATTCTCGGCGCGTCTCTCACCCCTTATCTGGCTACCACGCTCGCCCATAATTACGGCCTTGCTTATGTCGGCTATTACCTCACAGGTGCAGCAGGACTGACCTTGCTGGCTTTGCTGGGAGCCCGTAAAATTATGGAGAAAGAAGAATAAACACCCCCGCCTCGTGCCGGCGGAAGGGTGCCAACTTTTTTCAGCAGCTAAAAAGGTGTGCATAACAACCCAGGGGAAGCCATTATACCACTAATTATCTCGCTTGTCGCTTCCTTTGCTGGCCGCAGGCCAGCCCTTCTACATAAGCCAGCGATGTGTACGTTTCTTAAGCCAAACCACTGATCTCCGTTCACCTTTTATTTCGCATCGGCTGGTGTGGTAACTTCAGGCAAGGCTTCAGCAGAAACTTCCGAAGCAGCAGACGCAGCGATCAATGTCATTAAGTTAAGCTTATACCACTAACATTTATAGGTCATATTTAGGTTCCCGCCTTCGCGGGAATGACAACTTTTTTGGAAAAATAGGAGATTCCAGCCTGCGCTGGAATCGCAACTTGTTATTGTTCCAATAAACAATCTCGCCGAGGTGACGCAAAAACTCAGTAATGAGACAATGAAGATTACTCAGATTCCAGCGAAGGCTGGAATCTCCCCAATACCTCTCTATGTCTTGTCATTCTGGCGAAAGCCAGAACCTCCCGTCCCTTAACTTAATGACATTGGACGCAGCGATGGGGTTTTGGTTCTTTTGACCTACTACAGCAAAAGAACTAGGCCATTCCGCGGCTATGAGCGGGCCGAGATTGTGTTGTATGGGTGAGTCCGGCTTTTTTATGAAAATGAAACCTGAGGATTAATCTGATCAATCTTTTCCCCTATCGCTTTTATCAACCAATGATCAAGGTTATCCTCATTTCGCTGTAACCATTCATTTCCAACCTTAATAAGTACGGCTTCTGCGCCATCCTGAAAACGCACTTTCCACACGCGAAGGCTTTTCAGGCTTGAAGAAATCAGCTGCAAAACATATTTGCTGCCATTCCCCGATAAGACAATTTCATGCTGCATATTTATCAGTTTGAATGAGGATCAGATTAACGGATTCTGAAAGTCTAAACGCAGGATTGAACAATAGATTGTTTCATAGTCAATTTATTACAAATTGATTAAAAAAAACCCCCTGCAAGCTGACAGGAGTTTAATCCTTACACGCCACTTCTTCAAAAACAAACCTTGCGCTAGAGTAATCAATCGGCACCCTGTCATCAAATTCCCCCGTACCCATCACAGTCATGAACTGCCCAACACCCATGGTTAGCTTACCGTCCTTTTTTAACAAAGCAACCGGATTTCGAAACGCCGGGTTTTCCTTGTTTATCCTGAAATCATAATAGCCTTTTAGGGTGTCGCCATCCATTTTACCCGTGAACTTACCTTCGTAGAGCTGTTTTTTTTCGGTGTAGTTAAAGGTCAGCGTTCCGGCAAAGGGTGTGTTTGCCGTATCAATCGATAACCACGCGGTATCACTCCCCGAGATCGACTGGTAACAGACTATTTTTTCCGGTGCTAATATTTTCTTTTTGGGTTGTTCCCGGTTACAACTGATAATACCGATACTGAGTGCACTCAGCGAAATAAGAATAAGGAATTGATTTCTCATGCGGTTTGGGGCTTGGTTTATTAAAATTACAGTTAAGATGTTGGAAAAAGGCTTTTTCCATAAAGCATTCTCACTTAAACGGCATGCTGAATGAAAAAGTGAACGTTCTCCTGTGATTTTACGGTTATCGGCTGTGACAACCAGGTAGATCTCAGGCTTTCCCACGGTTTAAGGCGGGTGTCTCAAAAATGGGGCATTAAATCTTACACTGCGGAATACCGCCGCGCGAAGAAGATACTGAACTGAGACTCTTTTTGAAGGCTTATATGAAATTTTCGGTAACTGGTAGAACCCAATGTTAGATCAAAAGAAAGGTAAGAAAATCAACCTTTTAGGTTTTTTAGCACCACTTTAGTTGTTTTTTATTCTATGGCCCATGTAAAATGGCATCTTCTTTGCAAAGTAAATAAAGTAAGACTTAAGAATATGAACAAGCGAATAGTAGTTATAGAAGACGATGATCTGGTAAGAGATACCGTAAAACTTATACTGGAAACGCGGGGATTTGAAGTTTGCTTATCTTCCAACGGAAATAACGTTGGGGCAATAATAAAGGATTTTAAGCCTCATATAGTTTTGACCGACATTTACCTTGGGAAGGCTGACGGACGGAAAATATGCCAGCAGATCAAAAGCAACCCGGAAACTAGTCATATCCCGGTAATTGTTATGTCTGGAGCAGCTGATATATACAGCTCAATTGAAGATTTTGGAGCTAATGATATTGTTTTAAAGCCTTTTGATGAACAAACCCTGCTGAACAGACTTCAAAGACAGTTAACTGCTTAGATGAGCTTGATCATCAGGAAAAATACTGTTCTCTACCAGTTTAATCATTTCGAAAACATCAAAGGGTTTACTGACAATTTCATCTGCGCAATCCATTTTAGCCGCCTTTATATTAGGATGAGTTGAAAACACAATTACAGGTATGTGCATAATAGACTTCGTCTCCTTGATGGCATTACAGAGAGCGGTACCTTCAGGGGTGGTTCTGATAACATCAAGAATTATAGCATCAGGTTTTTCCTGAATTGCTTTTTCTACCATTCCAAATTCGGTTCTTGATTGAATTACTTTATACCCCTCACCCTCAAGAATTGACGTGACGACGACACTAGCATTGTGTCTTGCCGCGCTGCGCCTGCCTACCGCAGGCAGGCTCGCAATGACAGCACCTGTGGAAAGTCTTTTGCCACGCTGCGCTCGCAATGACAACGTCTTGTGGAAATCTTGCTACCTGATACTTGCTACTTGATACTCAAATAAAAACTTTTAGCAGAGTCTCCATACTTACCGCCTATTTCGCGTTCGGTGTACTGCCAATCGTCATCGGCTTCACCATACTTGCGGCACCATTCGGGATTTAAACCCAATAACTGTAATGCACCA
>NZ_JBBJNI010000045.1:0-7618 GCF_037719425.1 Daejeonella sp.
TCGCCGGTGTTCATGCTGCTGCTGATACTGAATATGAATGGGAATGGTATGGTAAGCTTGTTGGAGGATATTTCCTCAGCCATCCCAAAACTCAGGAAGCAGTAGTGAATGTGACTGACCGTACAAATGCAGCAACCAGTCATCTGCCGGAAAAATGGAAGCGCACCGACGAATGGTACAATTACAAAACGCTTAATCCTAATGTTAAGGTTCTGGCTTCACTGGATGAATCGAGCTATGAAGGCGGAAAAAACGGCACAAACCACCCTATCGCATGGTATCATCAGTTCGATGGAGGCCGGGCATTTTACACAGGCATGGGCCATACCAAGGAATCTTTTTCGGATCCTCTATATCTCAAACACCTTCTTGGAGGCATTAAATATGCTCTCGGCAATAATGTCATGCTCAACTATTCCAAAGCAACAACTCCCAAAGCCCCTGAGGAAAACAGATTTGTCAGGAATGTTTTAACCCAAGGGACTTTGTTTGAACCTACTGAAATGACTATCCTTCCTAATATGGATATCCTTATTGTTCAACGCAGAGGTGAGATCATGCTATATAAGGAACAAAATAAAAGCATCAGCCAGATATCGTCCCTGAATGTATATGCTAAGACTTCCGTACCGGGAGTTAATGCTGAAGAAGGGATACTTGGCATAGCAGCGGATCCAAAGTTTAAAGAGAACAATTACGTCTATATATATTATAGTCCCATAGATACTTCCGTTAATCGATTATCCAGATTCAAATTCGTTAATGATAAACTGGATAAATCTTCAGAAAAAATTATTCTGCAGCTTTACTCACAACGGGAGATATGCTGCCATACAGGCGGGTCGATTGCCTTTGCACCGGATGGACTTTTATATCTGTCGACAGGTGATAATTCCACTCCCTTTGATGTTCCGAATCAGCAGTTTACAAATAAAGGTTTTGGCCCCATGGACAACCGTCCTGGGCTAGAACAGTATGACGCGGGCCGAAGTTCAGGAAACACAAACGACCTGCGTGGCAAAATATTACGGATACGGGTCAAAGCCGATGGTACTTACGAGATCCCCGAGGGAAACCTTTTTCCGCCTAATACGCCGCAAACTAGGCCGGAGATCTATGTAATGGGAAACAGAAATCCTTACCGGATCTCTATCGACAGCAAAACTGGGTTCCTTTATTGGGGAGAGGTGGGACCGGATGCAAATAATGATATCCCGGAAAGAGGTCCAAGAGGTTATGACGAGGTAAACCAAGCCAGAAAAGCCGGGTTCTTTGGCTGGCCATACTTTGTGGGTAACAATTATGCCTACAGGCAATATGATTATAAAACCGGAACAAGCGGAGAGCTGTTTGACAAATTGAAGCCGGTCAACAACTCGCAGAATAATACGGGCTTGAAAAACCTTCCCCCCGTATCTCCCGCTTTCATATGGTACCCATATGCCCAATCTAAGGAATTTCCTCAGGTTGGTACAGGAGGCAGAAACGCGGAGGCCGGACCTGTATATCACAGCGAACTTTATCCGAAAGAAACCAGGTATCCTGATTATTACGACAATAAGCTATTCATGTACGACTGGATCCGCGGATGGGTGAAGGCTGTCACTATGAAACCTAATGGGGATTATGATAATATGGAAGCATTTATGGGTTCATCTCCTTTCATTGCTCCTATAGATATGGAGGTTGGGCCGGATGGAAGAATATATGTCCTCGAATATGGTAAGGGATGGTTCGCCAAAAATCCGGATGCCGGTTTAGTCAGAATAGATTACATTACCGGCAATCGCCCTCCCAGGATAGATAACCTGGTAATCAGTAATTCGAGTGGAGTTATGCCTTATAAACTGCAGGCGAAAGTTATTTCCAGCGATCCTGATAATGATGCGCTGACTTATGTGTGGGATCTGGGCAATGGGGTCAAAAAGACCACAACTCAACCGTCTATTGAATATGCATATACAAAAGCAGGGGAATACCCGGTCAGCGTGCAGGTTATAGATAAATCGAAAGCAACTACCACAAGCGCAAAGAAAACTGTCTATGCCGGAAATGCGCAGCCTAAGCTCAGCGTAGCCTTAAAAGGAAATAGAACTTTCTATTTCCCGGGAAAGCCAATTGATTACCAGATAATGGTAACTGACCAGGGCTCAGTTGTAAACAAAGAAAAGATTTATGTCGCAAACACTTATACAAAAGGGACGGATATGGCAGGAGCTTCGCTCGGTCACCAGGAAGTTCCCGACGTGCAGGTTGGAGAAGTATTGATGCTCAAATCTGATTGTTCGGCATGCCATAAGGTAAATGCGGTTTCAGTTGGTCCGTCATTTACAAACGTATCAAGCAAATACCAAAACCAGTCTAATGCCGTAGCTTATCTCGCCACCAAGATTCTAAAGGGCAGCAGCGGTGTCTGGGGTGAGGTAGCCATGCCGGCGCACGCCACTATGCCTGAAGGTGAAGCGCAAAAAATTGCTCAATATGTAATGTCACTAAGCAATAAAACTTCTGCTAAGCCAACTTTACCTGCACAGGGGCAAATCATTCCGGAAGCAGTTTCCGATGATAATACGACATTTGTTATCAACGCATCGTATACTGATGCCGGAACTTCTGGCGTAAAGCCTCTCACAGGCACGGGTGTCGCTTATCTCAGAAGCAATACAATCAATGCGAGAGAACTGACACAACGGGCACGATTAACCTTAAGAGACTCCACCGCTACAGGCCTGATCGCATATCCTCAAACTAACGGCTGGATTAAACTCAGCAGTATAGATCTCACGGGAATTAATAGCCTTAGCATAAGCTCACTTAACAGTAGTGACGAAGGCTCTTTTACTATCGAGGTAAGATTAGATCAGGAGAACGGTAAGATAATTGGCAGTACTGAAGTAAGTTCGGGAGGTGCTGCAAATCAAATTAATTCACTGATTAATTTACAGCCTGCAGGTGACGCAAAACTTCACGATTTATATATTATCATAAAATCGAATAAAACCATCAGGCGAAGGCCTTTCCTTCAATCAATAAAATTTAATTCTATCTAAATATTAATACATTTCTATGAACAGAAAATTAAGAATGGGTATGGTCGGCGGTGGAAAAGATGCCTTTATAGGAGCTATCCACAGAATCGCTGCCAATATGGACGGGCTTGTAGAGCTAAGCTGCGGAGCTTTAAGTATAATTCCTGACATAGCCCGAGACAGTGGCAAGATGCTATTTCTTCCTGAAGACAGGACCTATCTAACCTTTGAGGAGATGATCGAAAAGGAAAGTAAACTTCCCGCCGACAAAAGGATTGATTTTGTAACTATTGTTACTCCAAATTTCGCGCATTTCGCGCCTGCAATGATGGCCCTTGATAATGGTTTCCACGTAGTTATAGAAAAGCCAATTGCTTTTACTCTTGATGAAGCTAAGCAACTACAGAAAAAAGTACAGGAAACCGGACTCACCTTGCTTCTTACCCACACCTATGCTGGTTATCCAATGGTAAAACAGGCGAAGCAGATGATTAAGGACGGCGTTCTTGGCAAGGTGCGCAAGATCTGGGTAGAATATCCGCAGGGATGGCTAAGTCGTTTGTCTGAGCGGGAAGGAAACGCCCAGGCTGCCTGGAGAACAGATCCTAAAAAATCCGGCAAGAGCGGAAGCATGGGAGATATTGGTACTCATGCAGCACACCTCGCTGAGTATATCTCCGGCCTCAAGATCACCAAAGTATGCGCTGATTTAAACATTGTAGTAGAAGGCCGCCAGCTTGATGATGATGGTAATGTGCTCCTGAAGTTTGATAATGGAGCTAACGGTGTGCTTATGGCGTCACAAGTTGCTGCTGGAGAAGAGAATGCATTGAAGATTCGGCTTTATTGTGAAAATGGCGGTTTAGAATGGGCCCAGCATGAACCGAACACTTTATTGGTAAAATGGCTAGACAGGCCAACGGAAATATTAAGGGCTGGAGCGGGTTATACAGACCGTCTGTCTTCTTACGCAACGCATAATTGCAGAACTCCCGGAGGACATCCAGAAGGCTACCTTGAAGCATTCGGAAACCTTTACAGAAATTTCGCTCTGGCGCTTTCAGCGAAAATCGATGGTACACAAGCCTCCCCAGAAATCCTGGATTTCCCTTCTGTGGAAGAAGGCATCAGAGGAATGGCATTCATCGACAATGTGGTTAGAAGCAATGAGAGCAGTGAAAAATGGACGGACTACACAATATAATTCTTTAAATATGACAACAATAAAAGGACCGGGTGTATTTCTTGCTCAGTTTATAAGTGATGAAGCACCTTTCAATAGTCTTGAATCTATCTGCAAGTGGGCAAAAAGCCTCGGGTTTGTAGGGGTCCAAATTCCTACCCTGGATCCCCGCTTTATAGATCTCCAGAAGGCTGCGGAAAGTAAAACTTATGCTGATGAGATCAAGGGGATCGTAAATTCATGCGGTCTCGAGATCACGGAATTATCCACGCACCTTCAGGGACAACTGGTGGCAGTTAATCCCGCTTTCGACCAGCCGTTTGACGCTTTCGCGCCTGCTCATCTTCAAAACAATCCGAAGGCACGGCAGGAATGGGCGGTTCAGCAAATGAAATATGCTGCAACTGCTTCTAAAAATCTGGGACTTAACGCGCATGCAACGTTCAGCGGATCATTATTATGGCATATGTGGCACCCATGGCCGCAGAGAGCAGATGGTTTAGTCGACATGGCGTTTACTGAACTTGCAAAGCGCTGGACTCCAATCCTGAACCACTTCGATAAAGAAGGTGTGGATGTTTGTTATGAGATCCACCCGGGAGAAGATCTTTTCGATGGAATCACCTATGAGATGTTTCTGGAGAAAGTAAATAATCACCCGCGTGCCTGCCTTTTGTACGATCCATCTCACTTTGTTTTACAGCAGCTGGATTACATACAGTACATCGATCATTACCACGAACGTATCAAAGCGTTTCACGTCAAAGATGCTGAGTTCAACTCAACCGGTAAGCAGGGAACTTTCGGAGGATATCAAAGCTGGGCGAACCGTGCTGGCCGCTATCGCTCACCGGGCGATGGGCAGGTTGACTTTAAAAAGATCTTCAGCAAGCTTACCCAATATGATTATAAAGGGTGGGCGGTAATGGAATGGGAATGCTGCATTAAACATCCTGAAGATGGGGCTAAAGAGGGCGCTGTTTTTATCAAGGATAACATAATCCGGGTTACAGAAAAAGCATTTGATGATTTTGCGGCTGGGGCCAGCAACGATGATGTAAATCGCCAGATTTTAGGATTATAAATTTAAAACAGTATTTTCACAATGTTAACGATTAGACATTTGTTTCGATAATTGTTGATTCAAGAGCCAGGAACCAAGAGTCAAGACTTGTCGGGTAAAAATAAAATAAGTCCTTGCTCTTGGTTCTTGCATCCTGATTCAAATCACAATTCAGTTTAAAAAAAATATGCGTTAATTAAACCGAACATTACCATGAAGAAGTTAATTTTCATTTTAGGAATATGCGGCTTCGTGGCTGCCTGCAGTAATAGACAAAAGTCGGGCTCAATTGACACTACTTCCGCGGGCGCTAATCAATCTGCAACAGCACAGCAGTCGAACGCTGATACAAATGTGAATAATATTGGAACCGACTCACCGGTAGCATCTGGTGGAAACGGCGAACAGTTAATAACAAAAAGCGATTGCCTTACCTGTCATAAGATCGATGTGAAGCTGCTTGGTCCTGCTTATCAGGATGTAGCTGCTAAATATCCATCTACCGACGAGAATATTGCAATGCTTGCAGGCAAGATCATTAAAGGTGGAGCAGGAAATTGGGGAGATATACCAATGGCCCCGCATCCTTCAATTACTGAGGGAGACGCGAAAGAGATGGTTAAATATATATTGTCGTTAAAAAAATAATTATGAAATCTTTAAATGTAATGATTCTTGCAGCAGCCCTTTTAACAGGATGCAGTTCTTCAAAAGACGGAATGACCAGTTCAACTGGCAAAGGATGGCAGAAGCTGTTCGATGGTAAAACCACAACCGGATGGCATACCTATAACAAACCAGTGGCTGGCACAGATTGGAAAGTCATGGATGGTGCTTTGTTTTTGGATGCCACCCATAAGACAGCAGGTCAGGGCGGCGATCTGGTTACCAATGAAGAATTTACTAACTATCACTTGAAACTGGACTGGAAGATCTCCAAAGGTGGAAACAGTGGAATAATTTTCAATGTAAATGAAGATCCTAAATTCGGCGCTTCTTACACTACCGGTCCTGAGATGCAGGTGCTCGACAACGACGGTCATGCTGATGGCAAGATCACTAAACACCGCTCCGGTGACCTTTATGACCTGGTAAAAAGTCGCAAAGAAAACGTTAAGCCCGTGGGCGAATGGAATACGGCGGAAATCATTTTAAACAACGGTAACCTCGAACTAATTCAAAACGGCGAATCCGTTGTAAAAACCACCATGTGGGATGATAACTGGAAACAGCTTGTTGCAGGCAGTAAATTCAAAACCTGGCCAGCATTCGCAATGTACAAAACAGGCAAGATTGCGTTGCAGGATCATGGTAATGATGTTTGGTACAGGAATATTTCGATTAAGAGACTCTAATTTAATGTAGAGTATCTCCTACCTCATGAATAGATAACTGAAAGCTGAAAGCTGAAAGTTGAAGCATAGTTATCTATTCAGAGAGGATTTTGTGGTTTTAACGGTACTGACGAGCATTTGGATTATTTCTTTGCAATCTGGCATAATAGCAAAAAACTCTTCATTCGTGAGATACTTAGAGTCTTTAAGCAAAAACAGCCAGTATTTAGTCTCATTAGCTTCTTTTAGGGCTACATTCATTTTGTTTAAAAAATCGGCCTTGGACTGTGCATGTTCGGCTTCGTAACTTAAGGCACCAGGAGCTGTTCCACTTCTCAATAATTGTTTTGAAAGCACGAACTCCTTTTTACTCTCACACAAGAATTTATAGAGCTTTACAATTCTAATGGCAAACGCGTACGTCTTAATCTGTATAAGGCTTTCTCTCATTATGTCTAAATCGAATGCAACCTATCAAAAAAATATTCAGTTAGAACAAAAACTTATCCCAGGATATACCTCCCTGATTTAACGGTAATTAGCTGCTTCGCTTCAGTTTTCAGCTTTCCACTTTCTGTTCCTATTGAGACTTACCCCGGGCCGTCACCTCAATCACCGAAACCATCTTGTCCCCTCTTGTTAAAAAGATACTCAGATAGAACACAAACTTATTTGAGGATACACCTCGTTGATTATACGGTTAGACGATTCCCTTCAGTTTTCAGCTTTCCACTTTCAGCTCCTTATTGAGACTTACCCCGGGCCAGCACCTCAATCACCGAAACCATCTTGTCCCCTCTTGTTAAAAAGATACTCAGATAGAACACAAACCTATTTGAGGATACACCTCGTTGATTATACGGTTAGACGATTCGCTTCAGTTTTCAGTTTTCCACTTTCAGTTCCTATTGAGACTTACCCCGGGCCGTCACCTCAATCACCGAAACCACCTTATCCCCTCTTGTTAAAAAGATACTCAGATAGAACACAAACCTATTTGAGGATACAC
>NZ_JBBJNI010000045.1:7718-27260 GCF_037719425.1 Daejeonella sp.
ATTGAGACTTACCCCGGGCCGTCACCTCAATCACCGAAACCACCTTATCCCCTCTCGTTCCATAAATAAAATCATAAAGGTTGACAATTGGGTCACAATGAGGAGCGATAACCTCTAACTTATCCCCTACTTTGTAAGATTTATTAGACTTTTCAAATGTGATGGTACCGTACTCATCTGAGCTCGCATTATAGTTAAAGTCGGGCTCGCCGATAACAAACGGGTTTGGCTTATTAAGGGTAAACGCTTTAGAACCGGAATCTGTAGTTAGCCTGCCGGGATGATAATTATTAAGGATTGTAGAAATAACGGTAAGCGACGTTTCAAAATCATCAAATACCTTTTCGTTCCTGGCGCCGCCTATCTCTATGTACTGACGGTCCATGAAGACATAGCTTCCTACCTGCACATCGGTAAAGCCGGGAACTACACTCATGATATCGTAAGTTCCGGTACCGGCACCGCTGAAGATCTCCATATTCAGGCCCGCGGCCTTCATCATTTCATAGGTTTTAATTATGGGCTCATAGGTCTTAAGCGCCTGCGCCTGACGCTTCTTAAAACCAATAACATGCTGCACTCCTCCGTCATAGGCAAGAATGCCGCAAAACCTGAGATTAGGCATTTTATCGATCATTTGTGCGAGGGCCAAAGCAGGCAGACCGGGTGCTACTCCTGATCTTTGGGTCACGTCTATATCCAGTACCACCTCCGCCTTAATGCCCGCCGCCTTTGCCGCATCCTGAAGATCCTGAATATTCTGAGGATTATCAGCCGCCTGAATAAAGCCTTTATGCTTCTTCCTCAAAGCCATGGCTTTTACGATCTTTGGCGCAGTGACATTCACCGTGGTTAACAGCACATTTTTTATACCATTCTCCAGCATCACTTCTGCCTCACCCAGCTTAGCAGCACAAACCCCTACCGCTCCTGCAGCGATCTGCATTTTAGCAATGGCGGGCGACTTATGAGTCTTTACATGCGGCCGGACGCCAACCCCGGTACCCTGCAAACGTGTATGAACGGCTTTAATGTTGCGATCCATTTTGTCCAGATCAACTACTAAAGCCGGTGTATCCAGGTCCCATTTTGATTTACCAATTGAATCTTTGTCCAGGATCATATCCAGATTTTTTGCTTGTAAAGACGGGGTTAATAAAGTTCCGGCACCGGCGAGAGCGCTTGCTTGAAGGAAATTACGGCGGTTGAAAGATGTCATAGTTCTTTGCTTAGGTTGTCATAAATCTAAGATTTATTCTCAATATTAGTGTAATTCAACCCAGGCACCGGTTTGACAGTAATTGCTGGAATTGACGCATAACCTGCGGTGTTTCTACGCTGTTTGTCCGCTTAAACACCGCTCGGTACCGCTCGCTGTCCGCTCAACGACCAGTTTGGAACTAGTTTAGTACCGGTTTAGAAACGGTTTAACATCGCTCAGAAAAACTCGGTATTTCCGACCTTCACTCTCACTTCACTTCTTTCCTCAACTCCTTCTGTATTAACACTCCATCGCGCGGCGGCTGGATATTATTCCGAAATGATCAGAAAGTAGTTCTTTTTCCCTTTTTGAGCCACAAGGAATTTATCATTAATCAGATCAGAAGCGGAAAAGGAGTGTGTGGGATCATCTATCTTTTGCTTATTCACCGATACTCCCCCGCCTGTTATCATTTTCCGGGCTTCGCTTTTTGATGGAAAAACAGATGTCTTTTCTGCGAGCAGGTCGGTTATGTTGATCCCTGCAGATAATTCGCTTTTGGAAACTGCAAACTGAGGAAGGCCTTCGAAAACTTCGAGGACTTGCTCGTGATTCATTCCGTTAAGGAAATCGAGCGAGCCTCCCCCGAAGAGGAATTCTGATGTTTGAAGAGCTGTTTGAAGAGCCTCTTCTGAATGGCTGCGCACTGTAATCTCTTCTGCGAGGGCTTTTTGCAGGGTTCTTAAATGAGGTGCCTGATCGTGTTCTGCTTCGAGCGCTTCGATTTCCTCCTTAGACTTTAAAGTAAATATCCTGATCCAGCTTTTCGCGTCAGCATCGGTCGTATTTAACCAAAACTGGTAGAATTTATATGGAGATGTTTTTGCAGGATCCAGCCACACAGCGCCGCTCTCCGTCTTGCCGAACTTTGTTCCATCAGCTTTTTTTATCAGTTGGGTTGTGATCGCGTAAGCTGTACCGCCAGCCTTCCGGCGGATCATTTCAGTTCCTGTAACAATATTCCCCCATTGATCAGATCCGCCCATTTGAACCAGACAATTTTTCTCTTTCCACAAATAGTAAAAATCATAGCCCTGAACAAGCTGGTAGCTGAATTCCGTGAAAGACATTCCGGTTTCACCTTCGAGGCGTTTCTTAACCGAGTCTTTTGCCATCATGTAATTTACGGTGAGGTGTTTCCCTACATCCCGGATAAAATCCAGAAAAGTGAAGTTTTTAAACCAGTCGTAATTGTTTACCATTTCAGCGCTCTTAGCACCACAATCAAAATCGAGGAACTTCTTCAACTGACTCTCCAGACAAGCCACATTATGATTCAGAATGTCTTCAGAAAGCAGATTACGCTCTGCAGATTTACCAGAAGGATCACCTACCATTCCGGTAGCACCACCCACCAGGGCAACGGGCTTATGGCCTGCACGCTGGAAATGAATAAGGGTCATAATTTGAGTTAGATGGCCCACGTGAAGGGAGTCAGCGGTAGGATCAAAGCCTATATACCCAGATGTAAGCCCTTTATTTAGTTCTTCCTCAGTACCAGGCATTATATCGTGCAGCATTCCCCGCCAGCGTAACTCTTCTACAAAATTCATGTGTGATCTCTCGTTTTGCCTGCAAATATAACAGATTTGACAAAACCCCTGCATGGCAAAGTTTTTGTAAATTTATTGCAGGTGAACTTCTATCGTGAGTCACGCGTATTAGTCTAAAAGTCTTCCAAACACATATGAATTTTTTGTCCCATTTTTACTTTGACAGGCATACAAGTGATCCAAACTTAGTGTTGGGGACCGTCTTACCTGATCTTGTAAAAAATGCCCGGAAAGACTGGAATATGCATCCCCAAAAGAAAGAAATCCTGTTTACCCGAGCGCCTGAAAGGGCGATTCTAAAGGGATGGAAGCGGCACCTGGCTGTGGATCGATACTTTCACAATTCAGGGTTTTTCCTAAAGCACACGAATGCAATCCGAACGGCAATAGCGCCTGCCCTGTTACATTCGCAGGTCAGGCCATCATTCCTCGCTCACATCGCGCTTGAAGTGATGCTCGACAGCCTTCTGTTAACAGAGTGTGTAATTGATGCTGATCATCTTTACGCGAATCTTCGCCGAGCCGACCGGTCTGCTCTTGCTAATTTTCTTGACCTGAACAAGATAGACGATACAGAGTATTTTTTCAAGTTTTTCGATAAATTCCTTGAAGTAAGCTATCTCCATACCTATCGGGAAACACATAACATTATGTACGCACTGAACCGAATCTGCATGCGTATATGGCCAGAACCCATGAATGACACCCAGCTCCTTCAGGTTAGCGCTATACTTTTGGGATATCATGAAGAATTGCAGAAGTGTTATATGGAGATTTTTGATGAGATCGACTCGGTGTTAGTTGAAAGTTGAAAATGGAAAGTTGAAAGCGGCTGTGCGGTTAGTAATAAAGGACATTATTTATTGGAAATTAAATCTCACTTTCAACTCTCAACTTTCAACTTTCAACTTTTTAAATTTAACTTCGTAAATGTCCCTTCCCCAGATCAAAGATCGAATAGATACCCTCGTTAAAGAGCTCAACAGCCATAATTACAATTATTATGTACTGGCTCAGCCGGCAATTTCAGATTTTGAATTCGACAAAAAACTGGAAGAGCTGGCGGGTTTGGAAAAGCAATATCCTGAGCTACAGGATCCGGATTCTCCCACACAGAAAGTTGGCGGCGATATCACAAAACAATTCGAGACAGTAAAGCATAAGTGGCCAATGCTTTCTCTGGGAAATACATATAATGAGCAGGATCTTAAGGAGTTCGACGAACGTGTTCGTAAAGCAATAGGCGATAATTTCGAATACGTATGTGAACTTAAGTTTGACGGTTTATCGTTAAGCCTCACGTATGAAAACGGCAAATTACTACGTGCGGTAACACGCGGTGACGGGACTAAAGGAGACGATGTCACTACCAACGCAAAGACAATACAAACGATACCCAAAAACCTGAAAGGAAGCGAATACCCTGAAATGTTTGAGATCAGAGGAGAAGTTTTTATGCATAAACCAGCCTTTGACCGTCTCAATGCCGAGCGATTAGAGAACAATGAAGTACCGTATGCAAATCCACGAAATTTCGCTTCAGGAACTTTAAAAATGCAGGACTCGAGCGAGGTAGCGAAACGGCCGCTCGACTGTTTTCTGTACTTTTTATACACCGACAAACGCCTTTATAATACCCACTGGGAAAGCTTGCAATCCGTGAAAAACTGGGGATTCCATGTATGCGAACACACTAAGCTTTGCAAAAACATAGGCGAAGTTCTTGATTTCGTTCACCTATGGGAAGAAAAGCGATTCGGATTGAGCTATGATATTGACGGGATCGTAATAAAGGTCAATAATTATAGCCAGCAGCAAGAATTAGGATTTACGGCCAAATCCCCGCGCTGGGCTATTTCATATAAATATAAGGCACAGGAGGTCGAAACCATTTTAGATAGGGTTACTTATCAGGTTGGCCGGACTGGAGCAGTTACCCCTGTCGCGAACCTTAAGCCAGTTCTCCTTGCAGGTACCACAGTTAAGCGTGCAACTCTTCACAACGCAAATGAGATTGTCCGGCTTGACCTTCATGAGGGAGATACCGTGCTGGTGGAAAAAGGGGGTGAAATAATCCCGAAAATTATTTCCGTTAATACCATAAAACGCAGAGCCGGAGCCGCACCAATAATTTACCCGGAAGTTTGTCCGGAATGTGGAAGTAACCTGATCAGGAAGGACGGTGAAGCAGTGCATTATTGCCCGAATGACGAAGCTTGCCCTCCCCAGATAGTTGGTAAGATGCAGCATTTCATCAGCCGTAAGGCTATGAATATTGAAGGTTTAGGCCAGGAAACTATTGAAAACTTCTATCGTCACGGTTTGGTGGAGCACATCAGCGATCTTTATACTCTCTATGAAAAAGAAGAGCAACTTAAAAAACTCGATCGCTTTGGTGAAAAGTCTATTATAAATATGCTGGAGGGGATTGAAAAGTCAAAGCAAATGCCCTTCGAGAAGGTATTGTTTGGGCTCGGGATCCGTTATGTCGGAGAAACTGTTGCCAAGAAACTTGCCGGACATTTCAAGAATATCGACAGCCTGATGAACGCCAGTTTATCTGAATTAACCTCTGCGGAAGAAATTGGCGAACGAATAGCGGAAAGTATTATTGAATATTTTAAAGAACCCCGCCATCAGCGACAAATTGAGGAAATAAGAAGACATGGGTTGCAATTTGAAACGTCCGAGACTGTCATCGAGCTGCAAAGCACCAGATTCGAGGGGATGTCCTTTATCATTTCGGGAGTTTTTGAAAAGTATAGCCGTGATGAGTTGAAGGACATTATAGAATCAAACGGCGGGAAAATTTTGAACAGCATATCAGCCAAATTAAATTACCTCGTAGCAGGAGATAACATGGGTCCATCTAAGCTTGAGAAAGCTGTTAAGCTGAAAATTCCGATGATCTCTGATACCGAATTACTTGAAATGTTGAAATAATCGGTAAAAAAATCGCAATATTTCACTTATGGTTTTAAAATTGAGGCTTATCCTCTTAAATTCGCAAAATAACAGTCGAATAAAACATACCCCGAATGAACAAATTTCATGGAACGGGAGTAGCCATGGTTACTCCATTTAAGGCAGACGGCTCGATTGATCATTCCGGACTTAAGAACATAATCGATTATATAATTTCCGGTGGTGTTGAATACATCGTGTCACTAGGAACCACTGGTGAGGCGGCGACGCTAAGCAGCGATGAGAAGAAAGAGGTGTGGGAAGTAACTGCGGAACATACAGCAGGAAGAGTGCCGCTTATAGCAGGCATTGGCGGCAATAATACAGCCGAGGTTGTTCGGGACCTGAAAAAATTTGACAGTAAAAATTACCAGGGGGTGTTATCAGTTTCTCCTTATTATAGCAAACCCACCCAGGAAGGTATTTATCAGCATTATAAAGCGATAGCAGAAGCTTCGGAGCTGCCTGTTTTATTATATAACGTACCAGGCAGGACCAGCATGAACATCTCTGCGGACACTACGCTTCGTCTTGCACATGACTTTAAGAACATTTTTGGTACTAAAGAAGCCTCAGGAAGCTTCGATCAATTCAACATCATCATACGTGATAAGCCAGAAGATTTTCTTGTTATTTCAGGTGATGATGCGATAGCGCTGCCGTTAATATCCGCAGGTGCTGTTGGAGTTATATCGGTTTTAGGTAACGCATTACCAGGGATATTATCTACTATGGTGAGAATGTGTTTGGATGGCAAGTTCATTGAAGCTCAACCGCTGCACTATAGCCTTGTTGAGATTACCAGCCTTTGCTTTGCTGAAGGAAACCCGGGAGGGGTTAAAGCGGCGCTGAAATTATTGGATATCTGCGGTGACACACTTCGTTTACCTCTTGTAAATGTGAGCGGTGAAACTTCGTTGCGGATCCAGACAGAGCTTAAAAACCTGCATCTTATATAATGCAAAAACCCGCCCTCAGCGTACTGGGACGGGTTCTAAATTTCTTGTGCAAATTATTTCTTAGCTTTTGTCGCTTCAGTGTTCTTAGTGTTCTGAACTTCAAGACGAATGGCCTGAGCAAGGTTTTTAAGATCCTGCATACCTTTTCTTACGCGAGTTCCTGCTGCGCTGTTTGCCTTGTTGTAGAATTTGTCAGCATCTGCTTCCAGTGATTCGATTAAACTTTTTGCTTCTTGGAATTTTTTCATGTTTGTACTCCTTTAGTTTTGAGGTTAGTATGATTACTATTACTAATGTATAATGTTTTTTCCTAAAAAAGAATACTTAAAAAAAATAAAATCATGCGTTTTTAGCGTTTTTCTCCACATTTATGGAGGTTATCCACATTAAAATTACTTTTTCTAAGGCTAAAACGTTTTATTTCAGCTATTTACAAAATTCATATAAACAAAAAGTGCCCTAAAATGGATTTTAAGGGCACTTTAAAGATTACAAGCTATACCTTTGCGTTGACCAGATTTTTCTCTTTGTAATGGCCTTTCTTAAGTTTCACCGCCAGTTCACTATAAGCATCCAATGTACGATTCACATCTTCTATAGTGTGCAGTGCTGTCGGGATAAGTCTTAACATGATCAATCCTTTCGGGATCACCGGATAAACCACTATTGAGCAGAATATGCCATAGT
The DNA here is from genome assembly GCF_037719425.1 of Daejeonella sp. Lineage (GTDB taxonomy): Bacteria > Bacteroidota > Bacteroidia > Sphingobacteriales > Sphingobacteriaceae > Daejeonella. Next base: position 15,143 of record NZ_JBBJNI010000045.1, read on the forward strand.
TCTCTCTCAGGTCCATTATAATTGCTGTCGCTTCTGACAATTCACCTTCCAGAAATACAGGAGTTACCATAGTATCGGTTACCCCGATATTAAAACCTCTTTCTTTTAAACCATTTTGAAGTGTTGTAGCAACTTCCCAAAGCTTTTCTCTTAACTCCGGCTTACTTTTCAACAGTTCCAGGCGCTTGCGCAGACCTACTACCATTGGCATGGGAAGCGATTTGGCAAATGTTTGTGAACGCATGTTATAACGAAGGAAGTTAGTGATCTCCTCCGTTGAGGCGATAAACGCCCCGATACCTGCCATAGATTTAGCAAAGGTTCCGAAATAGATATCAATTCCTTCTATACAGCCTTGCGCTTCATGAGTTCCGGCGCCGGTATCGCCCATAGTCCCAAAACCATGTGCATCATCTATTAATATGCGGAAATTGAATTTTTGCTTTAAATCTACAACCTCTTTTAACTTACCCTGTGCACCAGACATACCAAATACACCTTCGGTAATTACCAGAATAGCACCGCCTGTATTCTCAACCCATCTCGCAGCACGTTCAAGCTGCTTTTCAAGGCTTTCCATATCATTGTGCGAGTAAACAAAGCGTTTTCCCTGGTGTAAACGAACACCATCAATTATACATGCATGTGATTCAGCATCATAAACGATTACGTCATGACGGTCTACTAAAGCGTCGATAGCTGACATAATACCCTGATATCCATAATTAAGCAGGAAAGAATCTTGCTTTCCGACAAATTCAGCAAGCTCTTTTTCTAAAGCTTCATGATTGCTTGAGTTACCAGACATCATCCGGGCACCCATCGGATAGGCTAACCCAAATTCGGCAGCACCTTCCGCATCAGCTTTTCTCACTTCAGGATGATTAGCAAGGCCCAGATAATTATTAAGGCTCCACACTAAATGCTCCTTACCCCTGAACTTCATATGGGGAGCAATCTCACCTTCCAACTTTGGAAAAGAAAAATAACCATGCGCCATCTTTTGGTGCTGGCCCAAAGGGCCCATATTTTTCGAAATTTTATCAAATAAATCCAAACCTAATAATATTAAATGTTAGCGTATCTTTCCCGCAAAGTTAAGATTTACCGGCCTGATTATCAAAAGCTAATTCATTAGCCTGTAATAATAATGCCATAAAATCGAAACGCCTCTATCCGCAAAGCGAATAAAGACGTTTCTCAATGCTTATTGCGCTTAATCTACGTTATCGTGCAGAAAAGAATTATTTGGGCGGATCTCGGTTATTCCATCTTCCGTACTCAAAGTAAAGCGCGATACTTGTGATTCCGAAGAATGCGGCACGTCCTTGAGGGACATTTGCTTACGTTTATAGGCCGGCTCACTTTCGAGTTCCTGCAGTCCATTACTGGTGCGCAGCTTCATGCTCAAGTCTTTTAAACGAAGAATGCGCTCTTTAGATTTCTTAAGTTGTTCTTCAATAGATTCGTCAGTCTTATTTTCATCAGGATTGGAAACTTGTTCTTCTTCTACCAATACCTCCGCAACCGGAAACACTTCTTCTTTTTCTTCAGTTTTAATCTCGAAGTCTTCGGTGCTCATCTCAAACTCAAAAGAGGGCTCGCTCTTTACGCTATCTGCAGGGATCTCGTCATCTAAGGTATGCCGTACGTAGTCTGCATCCGGCTGGATCTCCTCTTCAACTTTTGGCGTGCTCTGGAAATAACCGGCAAAAAGATCGACCTGGCTTTCTTCCTTTTTAAGAACGGGCTCGTTTACTTCCTCAACTTTAGCAGCAATGAACGTGTTCTCATGAACCGGTCGCACAAGAGGTGCCTGTTCAGGAGTGAGTAATGACACTTTACGTACCTGGCTTTTCTCAACTTCGCGTTCTTCCTTGGTTTGGAATCCTGTCGCTATAATAGTCACGGAGATCTTCTCGCCTAATGCTTCGTCAGAACAGTTACCCCAGATAAGGTCTGCAGCCAAGCCCGCTTCCTGCTGGATATAATCAGTGATTATACTTACCTCGTCCATTGTAACCTCCTTGTCACCAGAACTGATGTTCAGGAGGATATAACGGGCGCCTTCGATCTCATTATCTTTCAATAATGGTGAGGCTAAAGCACCTTCAACTGCACGTAATGCACGGTTTTCGCCTTCGGCAGCATAACTTCCCATGATTGCAACACCGCTTTCTTTCATCACCGTGCGCACATCCTTAAAGTCAACGTTGATATAACCCGGAATGGTTATGATCTCGGCAATGCCTTTAGCTGCCGTGGTCAATATATTATCAGCCTGAGCAAAAGCAGATCCCAACGTAAGGTTTCCAAATATCTCGCGAAGGCGATCGTTTGAAATAACCAGGTAAGAATCAACATATTTTTTAAACTCATCCAAACCTTCCTCGGCCTGGATCTTTCTGCGTTTCCCTTCAAAAGAGAACGGTGTAGTAATGATACCAACTGTCAGAATATCCATTTCCTTCGCCGCTTTCGCGATGATAGGACTGGCTCCTGTTCCCGTTCCGCCACCCATTCCTGCTGTGATGAAAAGCATCTTAGTATTGCTGCCAAGCATACGCTTGATATCGTCGATGTTCTCGATAGCAGAATTCTTTCCAACTTCGGGAATTGAACCTGCTCCCATACCTTCGGTAAGGCTGGCTCCGAGCTGAACCTTATTAGGAATCGGACTAAGCTCTAGCGCCTGTGCATCTGTATTACAAATGATGAAATCCACCCCTGTAATCCCTTGACGATACATATGGTTTACAGCGTTCCCACCGCCGCCACCAACACCGATAACTTTAATGATCGATGATTTTTCTTTTAACATTTCAAACTGCATATCTCTTATCAGTTAGGTAAAATCTTTGTTTTGATAGTTCCTGCCGTAATATTAGCCATTTATCAACATAGGTTATCCACAATTGTTAGATTGTGGGAAACTCGACACTTTGTGGATAATTAACGTATGTAATCTTCGTCCTTGATATCATCCTTGATGAATTTGGCTCCTGATTGAAGTATCTTTTCAAAAAGTCCCAGGCTCTTCTTAGACTTGTCCGCAACCTGAACTTTCTCTTCAGGAAGGCCGGTACGTTTGCTTGATTCTTCAATTTGTTCTGCCTTCTGAATTCCCTTGATCAGCAAGCCGATACCCGTTGCAAACATTGGGCTTTTCAGCTCATCATATGTTGGCTTAGGAAGCACGTCGTTTTTAGCAAGGTGTTCGTTAGGATAACCAACACGGCTGTCTAAACCTGTCACATATTCAACCAGCTGCGGCAGGTGTTTTAGCTGCGCGCCACCCCCGGTGATCACGATGCCGGCGATTAGCTTTTTCTCGTAGCCGGACGATTTAATCTCATAATACACATGCTCGACGATCTCTTCCATCCTTGCCTGAATAACAAATGCAAGATTCTTTACTGAAATCTCTTTTGGCTCTCTACCGCGAAGGCCGGGAACACAAATTATCTCGTTCTCTTTATTTTCTTCTGCTAGGGCAGATCCGAACCGGGTTTTCAACAACTCTGCCTGGTTTCTCATTACCGAACATCCCTCACGGATGTCTTCCGTAACGCTATTACCTCCGAATGGAATAACAGCCGTATGACGGATGATCCCTTCATGGAAAATAGCCAGATCTGTGGTGCCGCCCCCGATATCAACCAGAACCACACCAGCTTCTTTCTCTTCGTCGCTCAGCACCGACTCAGAAGATGCAAGTGGCTCGAGGATCAGTTCCTGGGTTTCCAAACCCGCATTACCCACACACTTGATAATGTTTTTTACGGCACTGACATGTCCTGAAATAATATGGAAATTCGCTTCCAGACGCACCCCTGCCATGCCGATCGGATCTTTGATCCCGGGTTCATTGTCTACAGTAAATTCCTGCGGAAGAACATGGATAATTTCCTCTCCCGGAGGCATCACCAGGTTGTACATGTCCTCGATCAGTTTGTCGATATCCTTTCTCTGGATCTCTGTATTCAGATCTTTCCTGGTAAGAATACCTCTGTGCTGAAGGCTTTTGATATGCTGCCCGGCGATCCCGACATTGACGATCTTAACGTCCACATTGGACTGTCCACTTGCCTCTTCAACAGCCAGGATTATCCCTTGGACTGTCTTTTGAATATTTGATACCACACCACGGGTTACCCCCGCAGATTCGGCTTTTCCCATACCCAAAATTTCGATCTTACCATGTTCGCTTCTGCGCCCGACAGTGACACAAATTTTCGTTGTACCTATATCAAGGCCGACAACTATTGGTGAATTTTTGACTGAAGCTGAGTTACTTTTGTCCATGTTATGTGCATTAATTTGTTGTTGAATCTGGTTTTATTGATAGTGTACTGTCGATAGCCGCGCGTATTGTTTCCGTTGCGATAGCGGTACTGTCAATTATATTTTTTTCGCAAATGATCTGGTTTGCGTATTTGAGATTGATAGACTTATACGTCTCCCATCCCACCTTCGGAATTGCCTTCTTATAAAACACGAAAAGATTCCGGAATTTTGTTTCCAGGGAGTCCGCGGTTCCCAAAATTATCTTGTGATCTCCGACACGAGGCACGATCTCGATATCTCCCTTAAGGCTCACGAAAAGCTGCTCCACCTGATCATTCCATAATGTATCCTGCCGTATGAACTTTGCAGTTCTGAAAAGATCTTTTGCAAGCTGCGACGAAAGTGTATCAACCTTGCCAGAAAAATCTTCATCGATCAGACCATTCGCCACCAGGACCCTGGCGGTATAATTATCTGACATCGGAATCTTAAAGCCATTTTCATCGATATAGAAATTGACGTTAGCCATATTAATTATCCTGATTAGAGGCTTGCGCTGACGAATATCAACATGTATGACGCCATTCATATCTGCGAATACCTTTGCATATTCTATAAATGGGTTAGCTTTTAACACGTTTTCCAGTTTGTGTATATTTATATCTTCCAGGTTCCTTCCAACCAAAGGACCGCTGTTTGCAAGCAGAATCCTGTCAACTTCATCACGCTCTATAAAATTGTTATTGCCCGGAAGTATCACTTTAAGATCTGTACATTTCTGCTTATCCTTTTTGATGCTTATAAAACTCATAAGCACCACGAGTCCACTGAGACACACGATCCAGGTGAAACAGTAAAGTATTAGCTTCCAGTTGATTTTTTTAAGCATTCTCTAAAATCTTTTTTAGCGGTTCAATTAAAGTATCGATGTCACCTGCCCCTACTGTGAGTAAAAGCTCTGGTTTTTCTTCCCGAACATAGTCAACCACATCATTCTTGCTTAGAATGCGTTTTTCGGCGAGATCGATCTTATCTAAGATCATCTCAGAATTTACACCTGCTATAGGCAGTTCCCTTGCCGGATAAATATCAAGCATGATCAGTTCATCCGTCATTCCCAGAACCTCAGCGAATCCTTCAGCAAAATCCCTGGTCCTTGTAAATAAATGCGGCTGAAATACCGTAGTCAATTTTTTATTAGGGTATAGAGTTCTTACCGCCTGTATACACGCACGCAGCTCTTCAGGATGATGAGCATAATCATCTATATAAACATAGTCCTCGCTTCTAACGACATATTCGAATCGGCGTTTTACCCCTTTGAAATTTCCTAAAGCGCCACGAATCTTATCTGGCCTGATACCCAGCTTCAACGCAACCTCAGCAGCAGCTACCGCATTTTCAATATTATGTAGTCCGGGCAAGCCCATTTCTATGTTCTCGATGATCAACTCATCATTCTTGAAATCAAAATGGAAGCTTCCATTCTCTACACGAACATTTACTGCCTGAATATCGGCGACAGCATTTGCCGCATAAGTCTCCCCATTTTTAAGGTCAAGCCCGTTGCGATAAAGAAGCTTGCCTCCTGGTTTTAGCTGGGACGTGAATTGCTTAAATGACTCAACCAGATGGCTTTTATCCCCATAAATATCGAGATGATCGGCATCCATAGATGTAACTATAGCGATATCGGGATGGAGTGTTAAAAATGAGCGATCAAATTCATCGGCTTCAACAACCATAGTATTGTTCTCGCCGAACAGCACATTGCTATTATAATTGCTTGCGATGCCCCCCAGGAATGCAGAACAGTCGTAGCCGCTGTCTTTTAATACATGAGCTATCATGCTGGATGTTGTGGTTTTACCATGGGTACCAGCTACCGCGATAGTGAACATACCTTTGCTGATGATCCCTAATACTTCCGAGCGTTTCTTAAATGAGAATCCACCGGACTTGAAATGATTCAGAATATGTGAGTCTTTAGGAATTGCTGGAGTATAAATTATTAAAGTATGAGCGTCCTTTTCCTGAAAGCTCATAGGAATGTTATCAGCTTCATCTTGAAAAACGACTGGAATACCTTCGTTCATCAATGCGGCAGTTAAGGGTGTACAGGTTTTGTCATAGCCGCAAACAACACAACCGCGTTTTTTGAAATATCTGGCAAGGCCGCTCATTCCAATACCACCGATTCCAATTAAATAAACCCTTCTTATATTTTCTAACTCCATAATCCTTATGATATACTCTTAGTTAGCCATTTTCAATACTTCGCTGGCAATTACTTCATCTGCATCAGGTAATGCCATCATGCCTATATTTTTTGATAGCGTAGCACACTTATCCTCATCCTTCAGCAACTTTAAAGCGGCATCTACCAGGCTCACTTCAGCTTCGTTATCCCTAACTAATATCGCCGCCTCATTCTTGACAAGTGCCATTGCGTTTTGGGTCTGGTGATCTTCCGCAACATTTGGTGAAGGGACCAGTATTACAGGCTTCTTCACTACAAATAATTCCGCTATGGTTCCCGCTCCGGCTCTTGAAATGATAACATCTGCCGCGGCGTATGCCAGATCCATTTTTTGCAGGAACTCAAGAATTTTAATATTTCCGTGAGTCTTCCCCGCCAGTTGATCATTAATAGACTGATAGTAATATTTACCGGTTTGCCAGATTAACTGAACGTCCTGGGCAACTAGCTTATCCATCCCTACCATGATACTCTTGTTTAGAGTTCCGGCTCCAAGACTGCCACCCGTCACCAGAATAGTCTTCTTTGCCGATGCCAAACCGAAAAACTCAAATGCCGCTTCCCGCTTTCCATCAATATCCACTGTTTCCTTACGGATAGGATTTCCGGTGATCATAATTTTATCTGCAGGAAAGAACTTATCCATACCTTCAAAAGCCACACAGATTTTCTTTGCATTCTTACCAAGATTCTTATTGGTGATCCCGGCATACGAATTTTGTTCCTGGATCAAATAAGGCACGTTCATCAGGGATGCCGCAAACAAGAGGGGGCCGGATGCATATCCTCCAACACCCACTACTGCGTCTGGCTTAAACTCCTCAATTATACTTCTCGATTTGATCAAGCTCATTATTATTTTAAAAGGCAGAAGAATATTCTTGAGCAACGATTTTCGCTGAAAACCCTGAATATCCAACCCTATTATCTTATAACCGGCAGCAGGAACTTTTTCCATTTCCATCCTGCCATTCGCCCCGACAAATAGTATCTCAGTATCAGGTGAGATCTTTTTGAGTGCATTAGCAATAGCCACAGCCGGGAATATATGTCCCCCTGTACCTCCACCGCTTATGATCACTCGTTTTGCCATGTCTTAACCCATTGCGGGGATCTCCCCGATAATTATTTTTTCCTTACTCTTTTCCTTCTTCTCATCAATATCCCGGCTAACGCTCAAAATAATTCCGAATGCCACACTCGTGAAAAGGATAGATGTTCCACCCATACTTACCAACGGCAAGGGAACCCCGGTCACCGGCCCGAGTCCAACGGCTACAGCCATATTCGCAAATGCCTGAATCGTCAGGCTAAAGCTCAATCCGGCCGCCAGCAGCGCGCCAAAAGCCTTAGGACTATGAGTGACGATCAGGACACATCGATACAGAAAGACCAGATACAATAACACTAATCCAACGCCACCCGCAAGACCATATTCTTCAATGATCAGCGCAAATACAAAATCAGAATACGGATGGGGAAGAAAGTTGCGTTGTGTGCTGTTTCCAGGCCCTTTGCCGAATATACCTCCTGTGGCAATTGCAATTTTAGATTGATTGGCCTGGAATGATTTATCAGCATCAACTTTTTCTGGATGCAGATAGGTTTCGATCCTTGAGATATAGGTCTTTCGTCGTGGACCAAGCAGCATTACACCGCTCAATAACACCAAGCCTGCAATGCTTACAATAGCAATCTGTTTAATACTAATTCTGCCCATAATCAGAAGTAGAATACTAACACCAAAAAGCATCAGAGCAGTGGAAAGGTTAGCCAGGGCGATCAATAAAAATACGCCACACACGGAGCCCATAATTGGGATAAAAGCCTTTTTGACGTCCTTGATATTTTCCTGCTTTTTACTCAGGGTCCTTGCGAGAAATGTAATTAACGCAAGCTTCGCCATATCCGAGGTTTGGAAGGTCTGATTTATAATAGGGATAGTCACCCAGCGGCTCGCCTCATTGACATTTGCTCCAAATAGTAACGTGTATAATAAAAGCGGAATTGTTATAATCATCAGGATCTTTGAGATCCCAGCATAATGGCGATAATCCAACAGATGCGAAAAATACATCAGGGCAATACCGCCAATGATCATAACAAGGTGCTTAATAAGGAACTGCTCGCTCCCCACGCCCTTCTTGTAGGCCAGAGTACCCGTTGCGCTGTATACAGCCAGGAGGGACCATACTGAGAGCAAGATCACTATAAGCCAGATCCACCGATCACCTTTAGTTTTATTTATGAGTCTTTCCATTTTCGTTATTTGTTGGTTTGTTGTTAGTTGTTAGTACCAGGTAGTTTCCAACCAACCAGCAACTAACCATCTAACCAACTATAGTTCCATCACCGCCTTTTTAAACTGATTACCTCTATCCTCATAATTCTTAAAAAGGTCAAAACTTGCACATGCAGGTGATAATAATACTGTATCTCCTTTCTTAGCCATATAATAAGCGATTTGCACAGCTTCGCTTGCTGAAAATGTATTTACGATCACTTCCACATCATCTTCGAAAGCTTCATGAATGCGTTTGTTATCTTTTCCGAGACATACAATTCCTTTCACCTTATTCTTTACAAGATCCTTCAGCATACCATAGTCGTTTCCTTTATCCACACCACCAAGGATAAGAACAACTTGTGCAGGCATACTTTCAAGAGCATACCAGGTCGAATTAACATTTGTTGCTTTAGAATCGTTAATAAAATCAATCCCTGAAATTTTTGCTACGTGTTCAAGCCGATGTTCGATGTTGTTGAAACTTCCCATACTATCGCGGATGGATTCGTTTCGTAATTCAAGCACTTTCGCAACTATGCCAGATGCCATAGAGTTGTAAATGTTGTGCTTGCCTTGCAAGGCTAATTCGGTAATTGACATGGTAAGTGGTTCTTGATTCTTTTGGTTAAGATTTATGGTTATCTGTTGATCTTCCAGCCAGGCACCCTCCGTGAGTACCTTCTCGATGGAAAATGGATAAGCTTGTGAGGTGATGTGACGGCTTTTCAACCCAGACTGAATTTCCGTATCGTCAGTGCAATAGATAAAGACATCATCTTTGCCCTGATTCTGTATGATCCTAAACTTAGAATCAGCATAATTCGCCATCTTATAATCATACCGGTCAAGGTGATCGGGAGTTATGTTTAGCAGAACAGCTATATCTGCTTTGAAATTGTACATATTATCCAGCATGAAACTGCTTATCTCAAGCACATAGTAATCGTACTCATCAAATGCAACCTGCTTTGCAAAACTCTTCCCGATATTCCCGCCAAGGCCCACACTTAGGCCCGCGTCTTTGAGAATATGATAAGTTAACATAGTTGTGGTCGATTTTCCATTCGAACCTGTAATGCAAATCATCTTCGCATCAGTATACCGGCCAGCAAATTCGATCTCAGAAAGAATTGGAATATTCTTTTCAAGAACCTTCTTAATAATGGGCGCCTTGTCAGGGATACCCGGGCTCTTAATAATCTCACTCGCTGATAAGATCTTCTCTTCTGTATGTCTATTTTGCTCGAATGATATATTCGCCTCCTCAAGCTCCTTGCTGTATTTTTCAGCAATGGCACCCATATCAGATACAAACACGTCATAGCCCTGCTTTTTTGCAAGCAAAGCTGCGCCAACTCCGCTTTCGCCGGCACCGAGAACAACGATATATTTCTTGTCCTGCATTAGCGGAGTTTCAAGGTTACAATGGTTAATATTGCCAGCATGATACCAACGATCCAAAATCGGGTTACGATCTTGGCTTCATGATATCCTTTTTTCTGGTAGTGGTGATGGAGCGGCGACATCAGGAAAATACGACGACCCTCGCCAAATCTGCGCCGGGTATATTTATAATAAACTACCTGAATTACAACAGAGAGATTTTCGATCAGGAAAACACCGCACAGAACCGGGATCAAGAGCTCCTTACGGATCATAATGGCAAATGCCGCTATTATTCCGCCAATAGCGAGACTTCCTGTATCGCCCATAAATACTTGCGCAGGGTACGAGTTGTACCACAAGAAGCCAACACACGCTCCTACAAATGCACCGGCAAAGACTACCAGCTCCCCTGAATGCGGGATGTACATAATATTCAAATAGTCCGCGAAAATGGTGTTACCGGAAACATATGCGAGTACCGCCAGAGTTATTCCGATAATGGCAGATGCGCCGGTAGCCAGGCCATCGATCCCATCGCTCAGGTTAGCACCATTGGAAACCGCCGTTACAATTATTATAACAACCAATAAAAATACAACGAGTGAATATCCTTCAAGACCGTCGCCGATATACGTCAAGACCTTTGCATAATCAAACTCATTGTCTTTATAAAACGGAAAATTTGTCTGTGTTGACTTAACATCCTGAGTGTAATAAACTTCCTCTCCTCTTACATGAGCCTCCACAGGAGCAGTTGCTTGAGACAAGTTCGCAACCTGCTCCCTGACGACGATATCCGGGTGGAAATACATGGTCCAGCCAATAATTAGTGCCAGACCGACCTGACCCATGATTTTGAACCTGCCTGCAAGCCCTTCCTTATCCTTTTTGAAAACCTTTATATAGTCGTCTACAAAACCAATGGCACCCATCCATATTGTAGTGACCAGCATTAATATGATATAGATATTTTCCAGGCGCGCAAATAACAATGTAGGAAGCAGGATACCCAGTAGTATGATCAATCCACCCATTGTAGGAGTCCCTTGCTTTTGCATCTGGCCTTCCAGTCCAAGATTCCGAACTGACTCTCCGACTTGCTTTGCTCTCAGTATCTTTATAAGACGGCTTCCATAAACTGTAGTGAGGAACAGTGAAAGAATAACGGCCATCCCTGTGCGAAAGGAAATAAATTGGAACAATCCGGCTCCCGGAATATTATAATGCTGATCTAGCCAGGTAAATAGGTAGTATAGCATTAGCTCATCAGGGTTAAAATTTCCGTTAAAATCTGCTTATCATCGAAGGGTTGTTTTACACCAGCAGTTTCCTGGTATTTCTCGTGTCCTTTCCCTGCAACCAGTATAATATCTCCAGGTTTCGCCAGGTGACAAGCTGTTCGAATCGCTTCCTTCCTATCTACTATTGAGATCGCTTTTTTCTTGTTTTGCGGCATCACCCCAGCTTCCATATCATGGATAATCTGCTCCGGAGCCTCGCTTCTTGGATTGTCTGATGTTAAAATTACCTTATTGCTCCAGTCGCAAGCAACCTGTGCCATTACCGGACGTTTGGTCTTATCCCGGTCGCCCCCGCAGCCAATTACGGTAATTACTTGTTCGGTACCGGTCCGGATGTCCTGAATGGTTTGAAGAACATTCTGCACCGCGTCCGGTGTATGTGCGTAATCTACAATTCCAATGATTCCAGTAGGTGACACCGTATAATCGAACCTTCCTTCAGCACCGCTTAGACGACTAAGTGAGATCAGCACCCGGGCACGATCCTGCTCCAACAGCATGGCTGTTGAGTATACCGCGAGTAAATTATATGCGTTAAAACTGCCGACCATCTTAAACCAAACCTCCTCGCCATCAATATTGAGAAGGAGGCCACTG
>NZ_JBBJNI010000046.1:0-27103 GCF_037719425.1 Daejeonella sp.
AATGGTACTGCCGTAACAGGTGGGAGAGTAGGTCGGTGCCCAATTTTACTAAACCTTTGTCCTTTTTGGATGAGGGTTTTTTTATGGAATAGAGTTTAGAAACACAACCAGGAACGAGGACAAACTGCACAGCGATATCTAACCGCAGAGGACGCGAAGAAAAGACGCAAAGAGATTGCGCACTCTGCGTAAAACTCTGCGCACTCTGCGGTTAATAAACAGTCGCCGTATTTGTATCTGATATTTTCGTTTTTGTCATCTAATATTTTTAATTACACTTGCAGAACTTTTGTTACTTAAATGGGTTATTAAATGGTATTATGATAGGTTAAGAGCCTTTTAGTACAAATATTAACAGCCAATTTCACGCATTTTACGTATATTTGAATAATTTAAAAGTTCATATGAATATCAATATAGGGTCCCGTAGGGAAGTATTAATGCATATCGAGAAGTATATGCTTGAAAAAATGCATGAGTACCTTAAGCCTATAGATACTAACTGGCAGCCGTCAGATTTTCTGCCGGATTCAACCAGGGATACTTTCTATTCTGAGATCAAAGATCTTAAAGAAAACGCAAAGGATCTCTCTTATGATCTTGTAGCTGTTTTGATCGGAGACACTATTACTGAAGAAGCTCTGCCAACTTATGAATCATGGTTAAGCATGGTTGATGGGATCTCTAAAGATGAGCAAGGCGGATGGATGAAATGGGTTCGTCACTGGACCGCCGAGGAAAATCGCCACGGTGACTTGCTGAACAAATACCTTTATCTTTCCGGACGTGTAGATATGCGTCAGATGGAAATCTCAACCCAGTATCTGATCGCTGATGGATTTGATATAGGTACAGGCCACGACCCTTACAGAAACTTTATATATACTAGTTTCCAGGAACTAGCGACAAATATTTCACACCGCCGGGTAGCTTCATTAGCTAAGCAGGAAGGTGATACTTTACTTTCTAAAATGTGTGGCGTTATCGCATCTGATGAAGCAAGACACGCCAAAGCATATAAAGATTTTATGATGCGCATATTCGAAGTTGATCCTAGCGAGGCCATGATCGCTTTCGAAGATATGATGCGTAACAAGATCGTGATGCCCGCTCACTTCCTTAGGGAAGTTGGATTAAAAATGGGTCAAACCTTTGGACACTTCACTGATGCAGCACAGCGTCTGGGTGTGTACACTGCTGTCGATTATGTCGATATCATGAAGCAACTGATAGATGAATGGCAAATTGAGAAAATACGAGACCTGAATGAAGCTGGCGAGAAAGCACGTGATTATGTGATCAACTTACCTGACCGTTTACTTAGAGTAGCTGACCGGATGAAAAATCCGACGCTGGAATATAAGTTTACGTGGATCGCAGGATAGGGAAGAAGTGGAGAGTTGAAAGTGGAGAGTGGAGAGTTGCAAACGAACAAAAAACAACGAATAACCGAAAGATGAAAAGAGGCCCTGGATTTGATCCGGGGCTTCTTGTTTGCTAGAGTTCTTTGATTGTGATATTCTTAAAATAGGCTTTGTTCCCGTGGTCCTGTAAAGAAATCCTTCCTTTCTTCGCTAAACCATAGTCAGGATAATCTTTCCATTTACCAGTTTTCTTTTCCAGATCCCACTTCGTATCCCATGCGATAAAGTCGACGATCTTGTCTCCGTTAAGCCAATGTTCAACATGGCCTTTATAGAAAATGATCTTACTGGAATTCCATTCGCCAACCGGGTGAAGTGTTCTATTGTCGCTAACTGGGTTCATTGCATAATCTGCACCAGTGAGTTGCCATTTCTCCAGTTTATGGGGATAGGCTAGATCATCAATCAACTGATATTCCGGACCTGTTTCCCAGGGAGCTTTATACTTTGGGTCTTCAATAACATGATACATCACGCCACTGTTGCCACCAGCATCAATTTTCCAGTCCCAGCTTAGCTCAAAATTTGCATATTCTTTGTCTGATACAATATCGCCGCCAGTATCTCCTTCGGCTGCGCCAAGGCAAACTAAGGCCCCATCTATGATCGTCCAGTTCTCTACTTTTCCCGACTTATTGAAGGCATGCCAACCAGTTAGGCTTTTCCCATCAAACAGACTTTCGCTTGTTCCCATTTCTTTTCCAATTGTATCTGTCAATATTATTTTTTAACCGGTTGCATCTTTTCAGGATTCCAGAGCATGGCCGAGTCATTGTTATAACTGTCGTTGCATAACAGAGCCGGCGCAGCAGCACGGTAGCCAAATATGGCATCCTCCGCTACTTTTCCATTTTCTCTGATAGCCGTGAAGAAATTAACCATGTGATCATAGGGGCCGCCTTTATACCCTGCTTCCGCTGCGAATGTAAATTGCTCTGGAGGGAGTATGCGTTTGCGTCCCCCTACGGGAGTACCAGCTTTTTTCATCTGTTCAATAAAGAAGGGATCTTCAGAATCTACAACCTTGTTTCGCTTTAGCGTTACGCTATCCCACCCAATGTCCATAGAGCCTTCGCTTCCGACCAGCTTTAAATAAGTACTGCCGCTCGTGCCATCGATGAAATTACATCTTAACGATAGATTAAATGCGGGGTGAGCCTTTGCCTGCTCGGGGTAATCGAAAATCCCGAGTAAAACATCCGGAACTTCACGGCCATCTTTCCAGTAACGTAATCCGCCTGATGCATAAATTTTTTCAGGCCCGAAGGAATTCGTTATAAAATGGAGACTGGAAAAGAGATGTACAAACAGATCGCCAGCCATCCCAGTTCCGTAATCGCGATAGTTTCTCCATCTAAAAAAGCGGGTGGCGTCGAATGGCCTTTTGGTAGTGTTAGCTATAAAAGTTTCCCATTCTACTGTTTCAGGAGACGCATCAGGCGGGATGGGGTATTGCCAGGCTCCGGTTGGTGAATTTCGCGCCCAGAACCCTTCAGCGAAATTTAGTTGGCCAATTGCGCCATCCTTTAGGAGTTCTTTTGCTTTTTCATTCCCCAAAGACGATACGCCCTGGCTTCCAACCTGAAATATCTTTCCTGTTTCTTTCTGTGCTTTAATGACCGCCGGACCTTCGGTGATATCATGAACCATTGGTTTTTCACAGTACACGTGCTTTCCGGCGCGCATCGCATCAATGGAGATCTGCTGATGCCAATGGTCGGGTGTTGCAACAATAACGGCATCTACATCAGACCTGCCAAGGATCTCCTTATAGACTCGTGTAGTGTAAATATCTTGTCCCCAGCGTTTTTTTGCCTCATCTAAACGCCCCTGGTAAAGATCGCAGACAGCAACAAGTTTTATACCCGGAACCTGGAGGGCAACATTAGTATCTTGTGTTCCCATGCCACCAGCTCCGATCAGCGCGATATTTACATTGTCGTTGGGTCCGGAGAATTGTCTGTTATGGATTTTAAATTCAACCGATTTGCTTTCGATCTCGGAACTTGCTAACAAGTTCGATCCGATAGCGACTCCCGCTGTTGTTGCCCCCAACGCCTTAATAAAACGTCTGCGAGAGGATTCTGAATTGTTCTTCATATAAAGCGATTATGGAAGCTCGTTAATAATGATGTTTTTCCATCTCACTTTGATGCCGCCACCACTGTGGATCTGCAAAGCAATTGATCCAGTGCCAGCTCCTATCTTTGCATCTTTTAGCGTAACCATTTGCTTTCCATTTAACCAGGTTGTGACTTCGTCACCTACCACACGGATCTTCGCCTTATTCCAGCCTTCCGGACTTAATACTTTTTCATCTTCAAGAGCAGGTTTAATTAACCATCCTCTTCCGTATGATTCATAAATGCCGCCCGTGCTGTTTCCTGGAGGAGCAACTTCTACCTGCCATCCTGTTATCTTAGTGCCTTCAATGCTTGAGCGGATAAAGACGCCGCTGTTTCCGTTGGCCTCAAGTTTAAATTGGTATTTAAGCTCGAAGTTCTTGTATGCCTTTTCAGTTGAAAGGTAGCCGTATTCTTTTTGGGGACCGCTTTCGCATATAAGGTGGCCATTTTCGACATACCATTTTTCGGTGCCGTGGATGGTCCAGCCCGACAAGTTTTTGCCATTAAATAGCTTTTTGGATTTAGAAAGGTTGGTGGCAGATATTAAAAAGATGGCTAGCAAAAGAAATAGATACTTCATGTTTTTTTAGATAATTATTCAGGTTTAATTGGAATGAAAATAATGAAAAAGAACAACTAATCACAATTAGCAATGCAGTTTGGGAAAAACTAGTTCTCTGTTTCTACTTTGAATAGCGCATAATTCTGCACTTCTCTTGCAGCTTCGAGTGAGATGAAAGGAATGACAAAGGTGCCTCCCGCGGTATGAAGCACAAGATTTGCCAGGTTCCGGGTTTGCTGATAATAATTTTGAAGCAGATTTACAGTTTGAATCATGTTCCATTTCAGAACTATTTTTTTGGTGCCAAATACTCCGGTATGTATAAAAATGATGTTATCCTCATGTGTAAACCGGTATTTTCTATGGTAGAGCCAGTAATAAAAGTAGGAATAAAGGGGAAGTGCAATTACGACCAGGCCCTTTAATCCGTAAAACCAGGCCAGTGGAATTCCTAGAAAAAACGCAGGCATTACTCCGAACATAAGACAATTCCGGAGCACAAATGAGGGATGGATTGTCAACTCATTAGGAAAACCATCAGTGGATAAAGGATAATAAGTTTCTGTTAGAGTTTTCAGTAATTTATCGGAAGTAACGGGAATTGTAGTTCGGAGATTGTTTAATGCAGCTTTTGAACCGATGGTGTTGAATTCGAAAAGGTATAAGGGGATGGGTTTCCGCAGCCAATTAGTATGCCAGGAAATGAGTTGAATTTTTTCGAAGGGAACCAATTTCAGACTTGCGTTTATAAAGCCTTTTTTTATACTAAAGCCTTTAGCAGTTCTGGTAAGGTTAAAATTCGCGTAATTAAGGAAAGTTCGTACAAGTGTTACGAATATTGCAAAAAAAACGATCAGTGCAATTCCGCTGATTATAAACGTCGATCTGTAACGCATGAATTGGCCGGTTGATGCTGCCATTAAATCCCCATACCTGTCTGTGATCAGAGCTCTGATATTGTTAATGAATGAAAGGAATATCCCAATCATAATCAGTAAAGTCTCAAAATGATTGGCTGTTAGTCCGAGTTTTAAAATTTCTGTGGGACTCAGTGTAGCAAGCATTTCATCGCTATGCTTTTCTTCCTGGTCTTCCTCTTTTTCGATACGATGATGAAGTATATATCCAGAAATTAAATCAGCCTGTTCTTTATTCAAGTTAAATTTCATTTCCGCTTCTTCAGTACCAGGAGAATCAAAGGATACTTCTGCAAGATTCAATATACGGTGGAGCCAGTTTTGATTCGTTTGAACTGCCTGTATTTTTTGAAAGCTAAGAGCAGTTTGAGATCTGGAGAAAATGCCCTTTTTTACCTGAACTTCTTCGGGTGTAATGCGGTATTGGAAGAACATGTACTCAGCAATGGCTTTACTGAAAGCAATCATAGGGATCGCGAAAAGCAAGATTTTATCTAATAAGTCACTTTCATCACCCCTATTCAAAAACAGTATGAGGAGAAATGGCCAGCCTGCTTTCAGAAATTGGATGAGTGTTTTAAGCAGGTGCATCCATACCGCCATAAGCGGCTGTCGTTGAAATTCAGACCATTTTGTGGTTGAGCTCATTCTGCATGGCCTTTCGAGATGATCAGCTCCCGTAAAGCCTGAGCCTCTTCGAGCTTAAGTCCTGGTATTACGATATCAGTATTATTGCCTCCCGATGAATAAATTTTAAGCTTTGCAATACCCAGGTTACGTTCAAAAACTCCGGCATCGACACTACAATGTTGGATCCTGATAAAAGGACAAACATGCAGACTTTTAATCAGCCATCCTTTCTGGTAGAGAATGTCATATTCTCTCACTGCAAATGCAGTGTTTTTAAATGAAAGGTAATTCAGTCGGAAACTCAGAAAACAGAGCAAAGAATAGATTGAAAATGTGATTCCGGCTGCAACATAGCTATGAAATTCCTCATTTATAACCATAATCACCAGCAGGATGAAGAAAAAAATAGACCAGATCAGCACGTTATTATATAGCAAAACCGTGTAATATCGTTCATCCACTGGGAGTAAACCTGCTTCTTCCGCCCTGGGAAGATTTGCCATGTTCAATTCAGGATTCGAGAATTCCATTACATGTTTCTTCTGTATTGTCCGCCGACTTCATAAAGAGCATGAGATATCTGCCCAAGGGAGCAATATTTACATGCTTCCATTAAGTTGTCAAAAATATTCTCACCAGCCAGGGCTTTTTCCTGCAGATCTTCTAATAATTGAGATGACCGATCGTCATTGCGCTTTTGGAAAACTTCCAACGCCTGAATCTGAAATTGCTTTTCGTCCTCGGTTGCTCTGATAACCTCGGATGGGATAATTGTCGGTGAACCATTCTTGTTTAAGAAAGTGTTAACTCCAACGATTGGAAATTCCCCTGAATGCTTTAAAGTCTCGTAATACAATGATTCTTCCTGAATTTTACTTCTCTGGTACATCGTTTCCATCGCACCCAGTACCCCGCCTCGATCATTAATGCTTTTAAATTCCTCCAGCACCGCCGCTTCCACAAGGTCTGTAAGCTCTTCGATAATGAAGGATCCTTGAATAGGGTTTTCATTCTTAGCTAAGCCCAGTTCCCTATTTATGATCAATTGAATTGCCATAGCGCGCCTGACCGATTCTTCGGTTGGAGTTGTAATTGCTTCATCATATGCGTTCGTATGGAGCGAATTACAATTGTCGTAGATCGCATAAAGGGCCTGTAACGTTGTCCTTATATCATTGAAATCTATTTCCTGTGCGTGCAGTGAACGTCCGGAAGTCTGAATATGATATTTCAATTTCTGAGAGCGGTCGTTTCCGTTATACTTATACTTAATTGCCTTCGACCAAATCAACCTGGCTACGCGGCCAATTACAGAATACTCCGGGTCTATTCCGTTAGAGAAGAAAAATGACAGATTAGGAGCAAAATCATCAATGTGCATTCCCCTGCTCAGGTAATACTCCACGAACGTGAACCCATTACTAAGGGTGAAGGCTAATTGAGAAATTGGGTTAGCTCCTGCTTCCGCTATATGATAACCGGAAATTGAAACTGAATAGAAATTCCGGATCTGATTATCGATAAAGTACTTTTGTATATCACCCATCATTCGCAAAGCGAATTCCGTTGAAAATATACAGGTGTTTTGAGCCTGGTCCTCTTTAAGAATATCTGCCTGAACTGTTCCTCTTACGCTTGCGATGGCATAGGCTTTAATTTTATTGTATATGTCTAAAGGCAACACCTGATCACCGGTGACACCAAGCAGCATTAAGCCTAATCCATCATTGCCCTCCGGAAGATCTCCCTGATAAACCGGGCGACTGACCTTTTTTAGCTTGTAGATCTCGTTTACCTTCGCATCGACCTCTTTCTCCAAACCATTCTTCTTGATATATATTTCGCACTGCTGGTCAATGGCAGCATTCATGAAAAAACCGAGCAGCATTGGCGCCGGGCCGTTTATGGTCATCGACACTGACGTGGATGCATGACAAAGATCAAAGCCTGAATATAGCTTCTTGGCATCATCAACGGTAGCAATGCTAACCCCTGAATTTCCAATCTTACCATAAATATCAGGACGGACGTGCGGATCTTCACCGTATAAGGTGACTGAGTCAAAGGCTGTCGAAAGGCGGTGAGCAGGCTGACCTAGTGAAACATAATGGAAGCGCTTATTTGTGCGTTCCGGACCACCTTCTCCGGCAAACATTCGGGTGGGATCCTCACCTTCACGTTTCAAAGGGAAAACTCCAGCTGCATACGGGAACTCACCCGGCACATTTTCCGTTAGTAGCCAACGCAGAATATCGCCCCATGCTTCGTACCTCGGCAGGGATATTTTTGGTATTCTAAGCTTAGAAAGCGATTCGGAGTACAAGGACTGACGAATCTCTTTATCGCGTACCTTAAAGATAAATTCGTCGGCTTTGTATCGTTTGATTGTTTCAGGCCATTCATCCAATAATCTTTTGCATTCTTTATCCAGACCTAATTCAAGCGAATTAAAAATGTCTTTCAACGAATCCGAAATGGGACTTTCTTTACTTAAGTCTAAGACACCTTTAACTTGAAACATCTGCTGTGCAATTTTACACTGCCCATCAACCCAAACAGAATACTCTTCGTTCGCTTCAACAATTTCTGCGAGATATCTTACACGGTCAGGCGGGATGATGTAATTCTTTTCCTGCAATTTTCCGGTTGAAGCCTGACGAACTGAAAAATCAACTTCAGTTTTCTCTTTAATGATCTTCATTAATTTAGAGAACAGGCTATTCATCCCAGGATCATTGAATTGGGAAGCCATTGTCCCAATTACCGGAAGATCATTATCTGCAGCATCGAATAGCTGGTGATTACGCTTAAATTGTTTGCGGACATCGCGAATTGCGTCGAGCGCTCCGCGTTTATCAAATTTATTTATAGCGACCAGATCAGCGAAATCAAGCATGTCAATCTTTTCCAGCTGAGTAGCGGCGCCAAACTCAGGTGTCATCACATACAGAGAAACGTTTGAATGGTCTGTAATTTCTGTATCGGATTGGCCGATGCCGGAAGTTTCAATAATGATAAGATCATATCCTGCCGCTTTGCAGATGTCGATTGATTCCTGAACGTATTTGGAAAGTGCCAGATTCGCCTGACGGGTCGCCAGCGAGCGCATGTAAACCCGGGGATTATTTATCGAGTTCATCCGAATCCTGTCACCGAGCAAGGCACCACCGGTTTTCCGTTTCGACGGGTCGACAGATATAATAGCAATGCTTTTATCGGTTTCCTTAAGGAAACGTCTTACCAATTCGTCAACCAAAGATGATTTACCAGCTCCGCCTGTCCCGGTGATACCAATCACTGGGATATTCTTGTCTTTGTTAAGCCCCGAGATCTCCTTTAAGAAGTCTGATGTTTGATCCGGGTGATTTTCTGCGAGTGTAATTGCTGAAGCAACAGCTTTGGAATCCTTCTTCTTTATTCCGGCTAGCTCACCATTGAGCTTATCGCGGGTAAGGAAGTCGCATTGTTTGAGCATATCGTTGATCATGCCCTGCAAGCCCATCTTTCTGCCGTCATCCGGGGAATAGATCTGGGCTATCCCGTAATCTTTAAGCTCTTCGATCTCATAGGGTAATATCACCCCGCCGCCACCGGCGAATATTTTGATATGTTTGGCCCCTTTTTCCTGGAGCAAATCATACATATATTTAAGGTATTCGACATGGCCTCCCTGATAAGAGGTCATAGCAATTCCCTGTACATCTTCCTGTATTGCACAATCTACAACTTCCTGCACAGAGCGATTATGACCCAGATGTATCACCTCCGCTCCTGAAGACTGAAGGATCCGCCGGATTATGTTAATAGTTGCATCATGCCCGTCAAATAAAGCAGCAGCTGTTACAAAACGTAATTTATGTTTGGGTTTGTAAACTTCGGTCATTACCTTTTTATGAATCGATAAAGGTAAGAATAATTGGCCTTGAAGCCAGAATAATGCAGGATATTAAAATGAAGAAGGGGAGTAAATCCCCTCCCCTTAACCTTTGCTAACCTTTCTTAGGGCTATGCTTTGATGGTGTTTTCGGCGCCTGCACCTTACCTTGAAAATTTGAATTTTCATTGCCCTTATTTACAGTTGCTTGTTTATTATCTGTTTGATAAGACATTTGACCGCCGCTGTTAGATATGCCTCTTTGTTTTTGTTCTTCTTTTCCTGACTTGAATGCCTGGTTTGATTTGGATGAGCCTTGCTGATCCTCGTTCGATTTATTTTTTTCAGGTATGTTCATCGATTCGTGTTTTAAGGATAAATTAGATTGTTCCTATTAATGGAACGCCCGAAACATGCGATTGTTTGCCCTACAGCCAGTTTTTCTTCTTGAAATAAAGTAGAGTAAGCACTGATGACAGGAGCATAAGCAAGATGGCAAAAAGATACCCGAAATTCCAGTCAAGTTCGGGCGTAAATTCGAAATTCATACCATATATGCTTGGCAAGGCGCCTGTCTTTCTCATAATATATACGTAGCATGAGGATCTGAGGCTAATAATGAATTCGTATCTTTGCAAAAATAAAGTTTTGGGAACACCTTTAGACTACGGATATAAGAATTATAATCACTATGGCGCATACCTTAGAAATAAGTATGACGGCCAGCGTGTATATAAGATCATCGCCGATGCCGGCTTTACCTGTCCCAATCGTGACGGGAGTAAAGGCTATGGGGGATGTACATATTGTAACGTAGACTCATTTACCCCCGAGCTTTCCCGAAAGCTTCCTACTATAAAGGAGCAAATTGAGCAGGGTATGGCGCGCGCTGTTAAAAATTACCGTGCTGAGAAATTCATTATCTATTTCCAGCCTAACACAAATACCTACGCACCTACCCATTATCTGAAGATGCTTTATGATGAAGCATTAAGCATCAATACTGAGAATATTGTTGGACTTTCTGTTGGCACAAGGCCAGATTGTATTGATTTCGAGAAGGTAGCTTTACTAGAAAGTTATGCAGATCGCTTTGATGTGGATATTGAAATGGGTATGGAATCAATTTATGATGATACTCTGTCCAAGATCAACCGCGGATGTACGCATCAGGAACTTGTAAATGCGCTTCACTTAGCCGACAGCTCCAAAATCGATATCTGCGTTCACACAATTTTTGGTTTCCCTTGGGAGACGCACGAAATGATGCTAAAGTATGCAGACGAGGTCAATCGTTTCCCTCAAATCAAATTTGTTAAACTTCACCATCTTCATATCGTTAAAGGCTCAATTATGGGCAGCAGGTTTGCTAAAGAGCCCTTTAAAACTTTCACGATTGACGAATACACAGACTTCATAGCTGAATTTATTCCTCTTTTACGTCCGGATATCGTTTTGCAGCGATTGTTTGGCCTTGCAGACTTTGATCTGCTTATTGCTCCGAACTGGGGTATGAAGAAATCTCAGATTCAAAGTTATATAGATAAGCGCCTGGAAGAAAAGGGTGTAGTTCAGGGGTCTGCATATTGTGAGTCTGCCGTTTTATAAAAGTCCATGCCTATCTTCCTGACTACTTCCCTGGTGAGTTTCCTTTAATTCCATATTCTTTTTTTTGAAGGAATTTTTATCGTTAGCTCTTAATTCCTCTATTTTTTAAACAAAAAATTATAGTTTAACGTTTTCAAGGTCAATATTTTCGGGTTAGTCGTCATTAATGGCGATATATTTTGATATTTATGGCAAATACATCTTCTGATAGGTAAATTAAATGGAAATAGATGGTGTTATTTTTATCTTTTTTTAATTTTATTAATGTTATTACCTTCATTTATCTTAAATTTGCTTAATAGAATTTATATTTAACAAGAATGTTAACATAATTGTATGAAAAAATTGTCAGTAAGGCAGGTCGCACCTTTTGCAATCCTAACGTTAGTGGCTGGAGCAGCCATATTCATTCCTTCGCTGCCGAACTTCGACGGCACAGGTAAATATGATAGTGCTGATATAGCCTGGATTTTAGTGGCTACCGCTCTTGTCTTTCTTATGACGCCCGGCTTGGCATTTTTCTATGGAGGAATGGTGCACCGTAAGAATGTTATATCCACAATGATTAAGAGTGTTGTAGCTGCGGGCGTTGTGACCATTCTGTGGGTGGTTGTTGCTTTTAGCATGGCCTTTGGAGAATCAGTGAACGGAATAATAGGCGACCCAACCACATTTTTATTTTTTCAAGGAGTCAATTCAGGAGCGCCGTGGAGTCTTGCACCGACAATACCCTTATCACTTTTCGCATTATTCCAACTGATGTTTGCTATCATTACACCCGGACTAGTGGTTGGGGCAGTAGCTGAGCGAATTCGCTTCACATCTTATATTCTTTTTATCTGTTTATTTACACTCCTTATCTATGCGCCAATAGCTCACTGGATGTGGCATCCGGATGGTTTTCTTTTCAAGATGGGTGCACTTGATTTTGCAGGTGGAGTGGTTGTTCACATTACTGCAGGTATGGCAGCTCTTGCCGGTGCGCTGGTGCTTAAGCGCAGAAAGGTTCACGTGGAAAACAAAGATATTCCGCCAGCGAACATTCCATACGTTTTAATTGGAACGGGATTGCTGTGGTTTGGATGGTTTGGGTTCAATGCTGGATCAGCATTAGGAGCTAATGCCTTAGCTGTCTCCGCGTTTGCTACGACAAATACTGCCGGTGCTGCTGGTGGCCTGTCGTGGATGTTCTTGGACGTATTAAGAAATAAAAAGCCATCTGTTATAGGGTTCTGTATTGGCGCGGTAGTTGGACTTGCTGCCGTAACGCCCGGTGCTGGATTCGTTTCAATTCAACAAAGTATCTTTATAGGCTTCATAGCAGCAATAATTTCCAATTTGGCTGTGTACTGGAAAACTAAAACTACTTTGGATGACACTTTGGATGTTTTCCCGTGCCACGGGTTAGGAGGTATTGCTGGTATGCTTTTAAGTGGTTTTTTTGCAACAAAGAGCATTAATCCCGCTGGAGCGGACGGATGGTTCTACGGAAATTCTGACTTTTTCTTCATTCAGCTACAGGCGGTCATAATTACGGTTACTTACAGTTTTATAGTTTCATACGGAATTTTCAAACTGATTAATTTTATACAGCCAATACGTGTAAGTTCTGAAGAGGAGGATGAAGGTCTCGACTCCACGCAACATAATGAGAAGTATAGCCAGGGAACCTTAATTGTAACTGATAGCGGTTCTGTATATGAAACCGATGCTGAAAGGGTGAAGCAAATAATCTAACCGATTATTAAATAACATAGACAGGCTCCGAAGCCTGGAGCCTGTCTCATTTACTGAACTATTTTATTTGCACAGGCTGAACTCGCAAAGGCCTCCGGTTTGGCTTTAAACACAAAGCCCATACTCAAGATGTAGCCCATTGCTTCATGGAGTGCCTGGTTGGATTTAAAGTTAGGGTTTGTATTAATATCTGCATGGACTTCAAGGTCAACATCGTACAAATCCAAAAGATCGCACAGCGAGTAGGCGCATTCTATTGATTTTTGGACTTCGGAAATCATCCTCTCCTTAATGCTCATTTTTTGGGAAGAACGCTCCTGATGGATGAACATAAATCCACCTTTCTGCTCACGCAGAAATACTATTACCGTCGCAAAATGAATGATCGAGCCTTTTACCTGGGAATCGGTACCAATGCATACTTTAAGCTTATTGCCAAGATTGGATTCTCTTTCGATGGCTTGCTCTACTTCTTCAAGAATGGGGATCTGAATAGTTTCTCCGTTAAATTTTTTCCAGGTCATAAATTTTGTTAGGGCTAAAATTTATTAAGTAAGTGTAAAACAGGATATTATCTATGATTAAATATAATTCATTAAAAGCCAAAAGACCTTTTGATAAAGTTATTTATTTGTTAACATATTAACAGAAACAGTAAACCGAGCAGTGTTTTTTCCGTATGTCATGTATGGAGAAGTTGAAAAGTCTGGTATCAGGATTATTATTCCTGTTAATTATTAGCACTGGCTGTAAGAAAGGGCCTGAACAGTCGGCCACAGTTGTAATATCGCAGGATTATAAGGAGGTTTCATATGGAACGCATACACGAAATAAATTGGATATTTATCTTCCTTCACAAAGAGACACAAAAACCCCGGTAATATTGCTGGTACATGGTGGCGCTTGGTTTGAAGGAGATAAATCGGATTTCACCGAATTAGCGAAACATTGGAGGGACAAAGGTTACGCCGCGGCAACGATGAATTACCGTTTTACCAATACACCTGAAAAAAACATTCATCCTGCACAGGTAAATGATATTGCAAAGGCGATAGAATTTATTGGTACCAAATCTGCAGCATGGAGGATTTCTGCAGACAAATTTGCTCTTCAGGGAGCAAGTGCAGGCGGACATTTGTCACTTTTGTATACTTATAAGTACGATACAGGTAATAAGATTAAAGCTGTGATATCATTGGCTGGCCCGACAGATCTTACTGCAATCGGAGGAGCGGGGCCAGCGGGAGAAGCTCAGGCGCGAGCGTTGGTGGCGCTGATCGGCACTACTTTTCAGGATAATCCTGCCGCGTATGCTGAAGCAAGCCCTATAACTCATGTTTCAGCAGGTTCAAAGCCAACGCTTTTGTTCCACGGAAAACGAGATTTTGTTGTTCCTTACCAGCAAGCAACTGAGCTAAAAAATCGCCTTGCACAGTTTGGAGCTGTTCATAAACTCGTATTATATGAGGATACTGGACATGAGCTTATCAACTTAAATAATAAGGCTGAAGGTTTAGCAGAATGTGAAAGCTGGCTTAAACTGTACCTGAAATGAACTGATCTTTTTTGAAACTTATCAAACCGACTATTGTATTTAATATATACTAATCTAATATATCATGGCAAATAGTCTTACAAACGAGCTTCTACAATTGCAAAAAAGCCGATGTAGTTTCAAATATGCTGAGATGGTAGATGATTATATGAAAGATATGCCTGCCAGGGTCGGCAATTCTTTAAATCGTCCCATGGATTCCATCAATAAGAACATGTTGATCATCAATCGCTACCGTGGAAAGATGCTCTATAACCTCGAAAGGAGATTTTATATTTCCTGGAGGAAACTAAAAAGGTATACTAGAAAATGAATCAAGAGCCAAGAATCAAGAACCAGGATCACCTCAGTTGATCGTTAACGTCCTGATTCTTGGTTCCTGCTCCTCGGCTCATTATTTACTCAACTAATTTCTTGTACCTGATCCTGTGCGGTGTTACATCACCCGTACGCTTCTTCCGGTTTTCTTCATACTCAGAATAATTCCCTTCGAAATAATAAACTTCCGAGTTTCCTTCAAACGCGAGTATGTGGGTACACACCCTGTCAAGGAACCAGCGATCGTGGGATATTATAACTGCACAGCCACCAAAATTCTCAAGGCCTTCTTCTAGTGCGCGCAGAGTATTTACATCAATATCATTTGTGGGCTCATCCAGCAGAAGCACGTTGGAGCTTTTCTTTAAAGTAATTGCCAGGTGAACCCTATTGCGTTCACCACCCGAAAGAACCGCTACCTTTTTTTGCTGATCAGCGCCGTTGAAATTGAATTTCGAGACATAGGCGCGTGAGTTTATTGGCCGGTTCCCTAAAATAATATTTTCATTTCCATCAGTTACGTTTTCCCAAACAGATTTTTCAGGATCCAGGTCATCATGCATTTGATCCACATAACCAAGAGCAACCGTAGGCCCCACTTTGAACGTGCCTGCATCAGCAGTTTCCTGCCCTGTTATAAGGCGAAACAAAGTTGTTTTTCCTGCGCCATTGGGCCGATAATTCCAACTATGCCTGCTGGCGGAAGCGAGAAATTTAAGTTCTCGAATAATATTTTGTCACCGTAAGATTTGCTTACTCCCTGTGCTTCGATCACCACATTCCCAAGCCTCGGCCCCGGAGGAATAAAAAGCTCCAGTTTGTCTTCGCGTTCTTTAGTATCTTCAGAAGCAAGTTTTTCATAGTTTGACAGACGGGCTTTTGATTTAGCATGGCGGGCTTTCGGTGCCATCCTAACCCATTCAAGTTCTCTCTCCAAAGTTTTCTGACGTTTGCTTTCAGTTTTTTCTTCTGATGCAAGCCTCTTCGATTTCTGATCCAGCCATGAAGAATAATTTCCTTTCCATGGAATTCCTTCACCGCGATCCAGTTCAAGTATCCATCCAGCAACGTTGTCCAGGAAGTACCTGTCGTGGGTAACAGCAATTACAGTTCCTTTATATTGTTTAAGGTGCTGCTCCAGCCAGTCGATACTTTCAGCGTCGAGGTGATTGGTTGGCTCATCCAGCAGCAATACGTCCGGCTCCTGCAGTAATAAGCGGCATAATGCGACACGTCTGCGCTCTCCTCCTGACAAAGTGGCAATTTTAGTTTCCGGCTCCGGACAACGTAATGCATCCATGGCACGTTCAAGTTTAGTATCCAATTCCCATGCATTGCTTGCGTCTATCTGATCCTGCAATTCTCCTTGACGCGCAAGCAGCTTGTCCATCTCGTCAGCGTTCTCGTAAACTTCAGGCAAGCCAAATTTCTCATTGATCTCTTCGTACTCTTTCAGTATAGCAGTAGTGGCTGAAACACCTTCTTCAACTACCTCACGGACAGTCTTTTCGTTGTCGAGGATAGGCTCCTGTGCTAAGTATCCAACGGTATAGCCGGGAGCAAATACAACCTCTCCCTGGAACGATTTATCCAGGCCGGCAATGATCTTCAGAACTGATGATTTACCGGATCCGTTTAACCCGATCACACCGATCTTTGCTCCGTAGAAAAAAGACAGATAGATGTTCTTTAAAACTTGTTTTTGCGGCGGGTAGATCTTATTTACCCCGGCCATTGAAAATATTATCTTCTCGTCTGACATGTTGTGTTTACAATGAGGCCCAAATATCGTATTTTAGTCAGAGAGATGTCAACTTTATTATCTCAGAATGACCTAAAACCTTTTCAACTTAAATGGCGTAATTGTTGATAACTTGTTACTATTGCCAGAAGAGTATTAAACCAATAATTTAATAGCTTAGGGCGTTAACCATACAGAAAGGTATTATAATGGAAGCTAAATTTTCCCCACGCGTCAAAGACGTGATATCATATAGCCGGGAAGAAGCCCTTCGCTTAGGGCATGATTATATCGGTACAGAACATTTATTGCTAGGCCTTATTCGTGAAGGAGACGGAATGGCAATAAAAATTCTGAAGGGTGCCGGAGTAGATACAGCGCGTCTTAGGAAGTCGGTGGAGGATTCTGTGAAAGGAACATCCAGCACTACGGTTAATCTGGGTAATATTCCTCTTACTAAACAAGCCGAAAAGGTGTTAAAAATAACTTACCTGGAAGCTAAAATATTCAAGAGCGATGTTATTGGTACAGAGCATTTATTATTGTCAATTTTAAGAGATGAGGATAATATAGCATCTCAGATACTTCAGCAATACAATGTTAACTATGATATTTTCAAAGCTGAGGTAGAAAATAATAAGGACGGTTTCAGGGACGAGGCCCAAGGAGGTTCCCCTGCTGGTGACGATGATTTCAGAGAAGAAGAAAGCTTCAGCCAGCCTAAAAAAGTTTCCGATATCAAATCTAAAACACCGGTGCTTGACAATTTCGGCCGCGACCTAACCCGTGCTGCTGAAGATGGAAAGCTTGACCCTATCGTTGGCCGGGAAAAGGAGATCGAGCGTGTATCCCAGATCTTGTCCCGTCGTAAAAAGAACAACCCCATACTTATAGGTGAGCCGGGTGTGGGTAAATCCGCAATAGCGGAGGGCCTTGCATTAAGGATTATACAAAGAAAAGTTTCAAGGGTTTTATTTAATAAAAGGGTAGTAACTCTTGACCTTGCTTCACTGGTTGCAGGTACAAAGTATCGTGGTCAGTTTGAAGAGAGGATGAAGGCTGTAATGAATGAACTGGAAAAATCTCCGGATGTGATCCTTTTCATTGATGAGATCCACACCATTGTTGGTGCGGGTGGAGCTTCGGGCTCTTTGGACGCATCAAACATGTTCAAGCCGGCCTTAGCGAGAGGGGAGATCCAATGTATTGGTGCTACTACTCTGGATGAATATCGCCAGTTTATTGAGAAAGATGGAGCATTAGACCGCCGTTTCCAGAAGGTAATGGTTGAGCCTGCTACTCCGGTTGAAACTATTGAGATCCTTAATCGCATCAAAGAAAAATACGAAGAGCATCATGGTGTTACTTATACAGATGAAGCAATCAATGCCTGTGTAAGCTTAACCTCACGATACATCACTGACCGTTTCCTTCCTGATAAGGCGATCGATGCGCTTGACGAATCGGGATCGCGTGTTCACTTAACAAACATCCATGTTCCGCAAAACATTATTGATGTGGAGCAGAAGATCGAAGAGATCAAGGTTGAAAAGAACAAGGTTGTAAGAAGCCAGAAATACGAGGAAGCCGCGAAACTTCGGGATACTGAAAAGAATCTTTTAGAAGAACTTGAGAAAGCCAAAACAGAATGGGAGGCCGAAACTAAAACCAAGAGGTATACTGTAACAGATGATAATGTCGCTGAAGTGGTATCCATGATGACAGGGATTCCTGTTCAGCGTGTTGGCCAGGCAGACAGTATGAAGTTGCTTGGAATGTTTGATGCAATTAACACTCGTGTGATCGGGCAGGAAGACGCAGTTAAGAAATTAACAAAAGCTATCCAGCGTACACGCGCCGGATTGAAAGATCCTAAAAAACCAATTGGTTCATTTATTTTCCTTGGGCCTACAGGAGTTGGTAAGACTGAACTTGCAAAAGAACTTGCACGTTTCATGTTTGATACTGAAGACGCTCTGATTCAGGTGGACATGAGTGAATACATGGAGAAGTTCGCTGTATCACGTTTAGTCGGAGCGCCTCCGGGATATGTTGGATATGAAGAAGGAGGACAATTAACCGAAAAGGTTAGAAGAAAACCTTACGCAGTTGTCTTGCTTGACGAGATTGAGAAAGCTCACCCGGATGTATTCAATATTCTTTTACAGGTATTGGATGAAGGACAGCTAACCGACAGTCTTGGGCGTAAGGTGGATTTCAGGAACACGATCATTATCATGACCTCGAATATTGGTGCACGCCAGCTTAAGGATTTTGGACAAGGTGTTGGTTTCAGCACAGTGGCAAAATCATCACAGGCAGATACTTTCTCCAGAGGTGTAATTGAAAATGCATTGAAACGTGCGTTTGCACCGGAGTTTCTTAACCGTGTGGATGACGTTGTAGTCTTCAATTCTCTTACTAAAGAACACATCTTCAGCATCATTGATATCGAGCTTAAGGCTCTATTTGAAAGGATCCAGGGACTTGGTTACGAAATCAATCTTACGGATGCCGCGAAAGAGTTTATTGCTGAGAAAGGATACGATTCAAATTTTGGCGCACGTCCTTTGAAACGAGCTATACAAAAGCATCTTGAAGATCCTATTGCTGAGGAGATCCTGAAGGGCGAACTGGTAGAAGGTGATACGATGGAAGTTGACTACGATAAGGAGAAAGAAGAGATCCGTATAATCGGGAAAATCAAAACTCCGAAGCGTAAAAAGGAGGAAAAGAAAGAGGAATAAATCCGAAGTAACATTTGGATTACAGCGGGTAATGGTTGCAACCATTGCCCGCTTTTTTCGTCTTAGAGGTATAGGCACTGTTTCTAAAACCTATACGCTATGAAAAGATCGATCTTATTAATTTGCCTTTCCCTCTTAGTATTTGCAGCCGGATGTAAAAAGGAAATGATAGTCCCGAACCGTACAATAATAACCACCCTTAATTCCGGAAGCTGGATTCAGAGCAATGGAGGCCGTACTTATACAGCCGCTATCGATATGCCCGAAATCGACAATTACTTTAATGATCACGGCGGCGTTCTTGTTTATATATCTTTTGACAATGGCGGAACATATGAGCAAGTGCCCCAAGTGTATAATGGAGTATCCTATAGCTATATAACCCGCACCGGTAAAATTGTTATGGAAATACAAAGCTCAGACGGCATAGGGACTGTAACTCCGCCGGGGACGGTGAGGGTTAAGATAGTGCTTATTGATTCTGTATAAAAGGAGTGGAAAGTTGAGAGTTGAGAGTTGAGAGTGGCAAAGCGGAGAGCCTCCACATTGTCATTGTTTGGTACAGCGTTTAGGCCGCGTTAGGGATTGCAGCGAAAATACTTTTGTCCCGAAGGGCAAAAGATTGAAGCCAAAAGCCCGGCCCGCCCAAGCGGGCAACGCCCAAAAATTAAATAAAAAAGATAGACTAGCTAAGCAACGATTTAAAGCCTTTCGTTTCATTATAACAATAGCTTTAATACATATCAATTATTGCAATTCCGACTTTGTAAGATTCGCGACTTAATATGGTTGTCAGAATGCTCTTTATTCGCCGTTATTTTCAACCCCTAAACGGTGCATTACATCATCACTTACTCCCGTAGACGAATATCCTCCATCATGGAAAAGATTTTGCATAGTTACCATTCTGGTAAGGTCAGAGAATAGGGTAATACAGTAATCCGCACATGATTCAGCATCTGCATTTCCAAGAGGAGCTATTGCATTTGCAAAATCATAGAAATCACCAAAGCCCTTTATTCCGGTTCCGGCAGTGGTTTTAGTTGGCGATTGAGATACAGTATTGATACGAACCTTTTTCTCCAGGCCATAATGATATCCAAAGCTGCGGGCAATCGATTCCAGCATAGCTTTAATATCGGCCATATCAGTGTAAAATGGATAAGTACGCTGAGCTGCCATATATGTAAGCGCTACAACACTACCCCATTCGTTTATAGCGTCCAGCTTTTTAGCCACGCTCAGCATTTTATGTAAGGACATCGCAGAAACATCTATGCCTTTATTAAAATAATCATAGTTGAGCTCTGTGTAGGGGATCTTTTTACGGATGTTCACGCTCATTCCAATCGAGTGAAGTACAAAATCTACCTTACCTCCTAGGATTTCCTGGGATTTGGTGAATAAATTAGTCAGTTCTTCAACACTTGTCGCATCAGCAGGTATAATTTGAGATCCCGTAGCTTCGGCCAGTGCATTGATCTCGCCCATGCGCATCGCGATAGGAGCGTTCGTTAACACAAATTTAGCGCCTTCTGCGTGCGCTTTCTCTGCTACTTTCCAGGCAATTGAATTCTTATCCAATGCTCCCGAAATGATACCTGTTTTACCTTTCAGTAAGTTATACATACGATTGTTTTTTGATGTTGATTTATGATGGTTTAAAGTTATTATTAATCTCTGACACTCGATCCCTAAATTAATTAAGCAGTTCCTTAGCGTTTAAAATAGCCGACTCCCCGGGATTGTTTCCGCTTAACATTTTAGCAAGCTCCATAACGCGCTCGTCCGAACTTATCTGCCGGATGTTGGTATGGGTAATGTCCGTTTGCTCATCCTTATAAACGGTATAGTGAGCTTTTCCTCTTGCAGCGATCTGGGGCAAGTGCGTAATGGCTATTACCTGCATGTTTTCAGAAAGCTTTTCCATGATGTTGCCAACCTTCAGTGCAACCTCACCTGAGATCCCTGTATCTATCTCGTCGAAGATAATCGTAGGCAATGAAGTGTGTACCGCTACAAGAGATTTGATACTCAACATTAAACGTGAAAGCTCTCCTCCCGATGCAACTTTATTCATTGGTAAAGGAGCCTGGCCTTTGTTAGCGCTAAATAGGAATCTGATCTGATCAGTCCCGTTAAGGTCAAACTTGCCTACATCTAACCGTTCGTGCGATATCTGAAGGACAGCATTTGGCATTCCAACCTGGTGTAGTGTTCCTTTTATATTTTCCTCAACGCGGGGTATGCTGGAGATGCGGGACCGGTACAATTGCTCAGCAAGCTCACCGAGTTTGGAATTGATGCTATCCAGCTCATTCTTTAACTTTTCAATGTCTTCATCAGCAAATAGAATGCTGTTGAGTTTATCTGAAAGCGTGTTCCTCAAATCTATCAATTCAAGGTTAGAGCTTACGCGATGCTTTTTCTGAAGGGAATACAGCGTATCCAATCTCTGATTTACATCTTCCAGCCTTGCTTCATCAACAGAGCTGTGCTGTTCTATTCTTTCAATTTCCGACAAGATATCTTTCACCTCAATGAGGCTGCTAGTCAACCTTTCGTGTAATTCTTTTATTTCGGGATTGTACTTTTCTGCGGCCCCCAAACTGAGGGCAGCTTCCTTTAACTGGTTTATGACAGCCGGATCCTGTTCACCTAATATTCCGATGGCGCCCAGCAGACTCCTTTTGATTTCTTCCGCATGGGTGAGGACATCCTGTTCCTGTTCCAGTTGCGTCTGTTCATCCTCAGCCAGATTTGCCTTTTCCAGCTCATCGAACTGGAACTGGAAATAATCGAGATCAGACTTAGACTGCTCACTCTGACTGATAAGCTCTTTTAATTTAGACTGAGTATGGCGATAGAGCTTGTAAGTTAAATTGTAATTTTCCAGAAGATCCTTATTACCCGCAATTGTATCGATAACCAGGAGCTGGAAATCCTCATCATTAATTTCCAGGGTTGCATGCTGCGAATGGATGTCTATTAATTTCTCACCAAGCTTTTTCAGAATGACTAGATTAACCGGCGTATCATTAATAAAGGCCCGGGATTTTCCATCCGAAGATATCTCTCTTCTTAAAACTGTTTCCAGTTCGTAGTCCAGATCGTTTTCTTCAAAGAAATCATTTAAATGAAAACCATTGACAAGAAAAGTCCCTTCGATAACACACTTTTTCTGCTGATTAAAGAAATATTTGCCTTCTGCCCGCTGCCCAAGAATCAGGGATAGTGCGCCAAGTATAATAGATTTTCCTGCACCGGTCTCCCCGGTTAGAATGTTAAGCTCATTTGAAAATGAAATATCCAGGGTATCAATTAACGCATAATTACTAATAGCCAGTCGCTTGAGCATAGGTTAGAGAAAGAGTTGGGCTAAATTAAGGAAATAGGTATTAAGGCGAGGCGATTTTGTCAAAACGATTTAACGGGCTCTTTTAAGGATCTCATATTTCAGGGCATTTGCAGGATCAATTACTGACAGTATGGTAAAAGCCTTTAGTTTTTCCTGCGGCTCAGCATCGCTTAAGATATTAATAAGCTCATCTGACTTGGAGGTAAAGAACACCTGATTTAAAATGGCGCCCTGCTTCTGCTTGTCAATCTTCTGAAGCTGCGGCAAAACAGTGTAGATTGCTTTCCGGCCCTTTGATGGATTTTCAGCCATCACATCAAGGCCATCACGGTGATAAATATACATGCTTTCACGGATAGGGTTGTATGATTTATTCATCAGGTTCTCTATCAGCCAGAACCGGTTTTTGAGGTTCTCATGAGCCTTCCATCCAGGGTTTGGTGCGTTCTGCGCATTATTCAGTAATGTCTGAGCCTTTTGCAAATAAGGTGTCCCGCCCAGCTTGGAAAACGTATCATAATCCATCCCGGTAATGATGTAAGCATAAAACGCCAGCAGGGAGGTGAGATTGTTCAGGTAGTTTTGATCCGAATAGTCCAGTGCCTGGCCTTCAGAGTAAGAAAAATTGAAATCCTCATCGCTTAGATTCAAGATCGTACTGTTATAATTGCTATTATATATCGGCCTGTTCGACTGGATTTGAGCGTTTGCTTTAAAGTTGGAAGATGAGCCATCCCAGTCGCTTATTGTGATCACAAAGTTGCAGTCGATCCGCTCTTGGGGCTGCAATGCATCTGACGTCCATCGTCTCCCATTCAAGAAATCTTTAATGCTTACTTCAAGTACATCCAGTATACGTTTGTTGGCGTTGGGTATTTGTGGGGCCAGGATCTGCACCCTTGCATTCAAATCCTGTGAATACACCGCTGTAGAAGCTATTAACAGGAAGAAAAGCAGGAGGGATCTCATGATAATAAATCTACTACTTTTTTGCAGATATCTTTCGCCACGTCTTTCTTCGATTTCAGAGGAAACGATTCTTTCGAAAGCTTATTATCAATGATCGTTATCTTATTTTGGTCGTTCTTAAAACCTGCGCCTTCATCCCGTAAAGAATTCAGTACAATAAAGTCGAGGTTCTTTTTCCTGAGCTTACCGATAGCATTCTCCTCTTCATTATTTGTCTCAAGAGCAAAGCCGACAAGGATCTGCCCGTTTTTTTTTGCTTTACCAAGGGTAGCTAGAATGTCTGTCGTTTTGACAAGGTTAAGGTCTAGTCCCGCACCTTCCTTTTTAATTTTAATATCAGATACCTCTGCCGGACGATAGTCAGCAACCGCAGCGCTCATTATGGCAATAGTCGTATCCGGAAAAGCTTGCAGCGAAGCCTGGAGCATCTCTTCCGCAGTAGTGACATCTATACGGTTAATACTGGTATCATTTAGTTTTAATGAGGTAGGTCCGGTAACCAGCGTGACATCTGCGCCCAAGGCAGAAAGCTCTTCAGCAATAGCAAACCCCATTTTGCCGGAGGAATGATTCCCGATAAAACGTACCGGATCAATGGCTTCGTATGTGGGACCGGCCGTAACAAGGGCGCTTTTACCTCTTAGCGGAAGTTTTTTTTTTATCTCGTCAGATATAAACGTAATTATCTCTTCAGGTTCTGCCATTCTACCTTCGCCGATAAGCCCGCTGGCAAGTTCGCCATAAGCAGGTTTGATCAGGATGTTTCCAAACGAAACCAGGGAATCGATATTTTTCTGTGTGGCAGGGTGCTTCCACATATCAAGGTCCATTGCCGGAGCAAAGAACACCGGGCATTTGGCCGAAAGATAGGCTGCGGAAAGCAAATTGTCGCACAAGCCATTGGCCAGCTTTGCAAGTGTGTTGGCGCTTGCCGGGGCGATGATCATCAGATCGGCCCATAAGCCAAGTTCCACATGGTTATTCCATACCCCAGATTCAGGATCGAAATAATTAACCAGGACCGGATTTTTAGAAAGAGTAGCGAGGGTAAGGGGGGTAATGAAATTGGTGGCCTCGCTGGTCATTATAATCTTGACGTTTGCGCCAGCTTTAACCAATAGCCTGGTTAAGGTTGCGGATTTGTAGCTTGCAATACTGCCACAAACGCCAAGTAAAATATTTTTATTCGCAAGCATAGGCATGTTTCTACCAAAATGAACTCATGCATGAGGCATAGCACGAATGCTCTATGCTTTTTGCAATCTTATTGCTCTTTAGAAGGATTCCTGTAATAAACTTTATTGTTTAAAAATTCATCAACAGCAATCAGCGAAGGCTTAGGCATACGCTCATAGTGTTTAGATATTTCGATCTGCTCACGATTTTCAAATACCTCTTCAAGGTTATCATTTGACGAAGCAAATTCAGCTAGCTTACCATGAAGCTCTTCTTTAAGATTGTTAGAAATCTGGTTAGCACGTTTGCTGATGATAACAATAGACTCATATATATTATCTGTTGTCTTATCTAACTCGCGCACATCACGTGTAACCGTACTGTTTGGAATAGCTGGCTTGGTATTACTCATTTGAATTGTTTTTAGGGTCTTCTTGTTTTTTATCTTTAGCTGTCTCAGCTGCTTTGATTTTGGCGTTTTGTGCCTCCATAAGTGCAGTTTGAGTAGCAATTAATTTCTTTACGTCGATTATTGATTTCTCACTGTCCTTTTTTATTTGTTCAACATCCTTCAGGTATTTACTTGTTGGATAATTTACTGCGAACTCATTAGCAAGCTGAATAGCTTCGTTATATCGACCTTCCTGTTTCAGCTCCAAACTGGCGCCCGCATATGAAGCCTGTGCGCTTACCGTAAGGAATTGCATTTCTTCAGCGTATTTAGTGTCCGGGAAATCACGTTCAGAATTTCTGAGTGCAATTACAGCTGATTTATAGTCTCCAATATCCAGGAACAATTTTGCGTTCTCGTACGATTTCTGCTCCAGCTTAGTCCTTAAGTTGGCTATAAGCTTGCTTGCTTCCGGTACACGCTCACTTTTTGGGTGCAGGTTAATAAATAGCTGTAATGCATCCATCGCCTTAAGCGTGTTATCCTGATCTAATGAATAGGTAGGAGACTCCAGGTAGAAACAATATGCTGCCATAAATCTGCACTCTTCAGCTTTTGGGCTTGAAGCATATGTGTCGGCAAATGTTTTAAAATGATATCTGGCAGTTGTGTAATCTTTTAATTTGTAGTGCGTGTAGGCAAAATAGTATGAAAGGTCTTCGGCTTCTGCCGTTCCTCTGTATTTCGTAACCAGATCATCAAACAAGGGTAAAGCCTTATTGTAGTCCTTTTTTTCATAGAACTTTATTGCTTCCCGGTATTTTTTAGCGGTATCATTGCTCGCACGGAGCTTTTCATATTTGCTCTTGCAACCCGCAATCGCAATAATAATAACCAGTAGTATGCTTAGGGAAAAGTTAAGCTTGTTTTTAAACATTCTGCAAAGATAAGGTAAATCAGTAAAATTTCAATTATTAATTGACGGTCATTAATATATACGCGAAAATATCCCTTTGTACATATATGGATGATTGTTTAACATTCTTTAACAAATGGGGGAGAGGAATAGAGTCATTGGGAGGAAAGTTTAAAAATATGCCGGTTGATTACATTCCTGAGATCATATTGGAAAGGCGGAACCGTTCCCTGATTTATTCAGGGATCTCGTCCTGGACGCGGCGTAGCTTGCGTCCTCTGGGAATTTTCTACCAGGCGAGGTTTTAATCAAGGTGTATAACATTTATCAATATATCATTAGGGATAAGTTCCAATAACTACGCACAAACGATAATACAGAATGGTTTATAAGACAACCCTTGCGATAAAAATGATATCGGCAGGCATGTTATTATAAAGAATTGTTTTGGGGGTTGCCGCGTGGTTCGCGGCCGGGCTCTCCGTTTCAATCTTTTCCTGCTGCGCAGAAAAAAGCCTGCCTGCCGGACAGGCAGGGATTTCCACTTCGATCCCTAACCCGGGCGCTTCTATATAATATGTGGCAGGCAGCGGGGATATTTCACCTGACAGTTCTTTGAGGTGCTGGGTGGGATTTTAAGCCCCACCTTTTTCAAGTGATAACCAATGTATGGTGCTATGCTAACCATCTGCTCACTATATGGTCAGCGTAGGATAAGCGTAGGATAAACGTAGGATAAACGTAGGATAAACGTAGGATTAAGCCATCTCAGCACAACCTGGTTATAGGCGAAGATCTTTTTTTCTGTTCCTCTGCCGCTTTGATCGGGTGGTCCTGATGACGATCGAAAAAGGGTGTCAGTAGATCCTCGCCAGACTGTATATAGTATAGCAGCGTATGGTTTGTTGCCTTTCCTGCTTTTTTCCTCCTTGTTCCCAGCTACTTACCGGATAAGTACTAATTAAAAGCTGCCGGATGTTGTGTAAGAGTTAAGGAACTGTTACCTTTGCAACCCGCAACCAGGAGAAGCGGTTGTTTTTTGAAGGTTTTTAGA
>NZ_JBBJNI010000047.1:0-26915 GCF_037719425.1 Daejeonella sp.
TTGTATTCAATACCATAAGTAACAATTGGCCAGCCGTAATTTTTACCTGGTTGCACCAGATTTATTTCATCACCTCCACGGGGGCCAAATTCCCCTTCCCAAATATCTCCTGTGACCGGGTGGATTGCAAGTCCCTGTACATTCCTGTGCCCATAAGAATAAATTTCCTGGCGTGCCGGGTCGATTACTGGGTTGCCTGAGGCTGGTCTGCCCTCCCTGGTCAAACGTATCACCTTCCCTAGTGCAGATTTCGGATCCTGCGCCTGTGGCCTGGTAACCTTGTCTGAGCGTTCGCCAGTACTAAGGAGGAGATTGCCACTGTTATCAAAAATTACTCTCCCTCCGAAGTGAAGATTTCCATTGTACGCCGGGGTGGCCCTATAGATTACGGTCGCGTTTTCGATACTTTTTTCATCTGCTGAAAGCTTACCCTTTGCAAGACTCGTATGATTTCCACCGGAAACCGGCTCGGAAAATGCCCAATAAACCATCCGGTTCTGTGCGAATGAAGGATCGATTGTGATGCCTAAAAGTCCGCCTTGACCCTTAGCATTCACAGCGGGAATTCCCGTCAAAGGCAAACCAACTGCTCCTTCTTTCGTAACAATTTTCATTGTTCCGCCTTTCTCTGTGATTAGCAGCCTGCCATCAGGGAGGCTGGCAATTCCCCACGGGCTTTTCAAACCCGAGGTCAGGACTTTGCTTTCAAAGGCAGTTGTTGTTTTAACCGAAGCTATTCGCGTTTGTCCGGAAAACGCAGGGGTTTTAGTTGAGTTAGGTGCTTTTGTTTCTACTGAGGCAGATAATGAATCCGCAGAAACAGAGTCGGCACGCGAAGAATTTACACCGGTTACATTACTGCCGCAGGCTGACAAAATTAGGGCAGCGGCGGTTATTAGGGTTGGAAATTTTTGTTGCATGTTTAATATATTAGGTTAATTGGGAGCTAATTTATTGGCAAATATTGTGCCTTAAGGTTACTAATGCGCCAACCGCTAATATCTACTAATTCTCTCTCTTTTTTTTAAAAAGAAACTCTAGAAACCTCTTCTTCTTTTTCGGTGGTTCTGTTTGTTCCTCATCAGTTCTGCCAGACTGTTTTATTAAAGAGTCTTCATTTTCCTTTTTGCTCAGTTCGCTATCCTTAATACTGTCAATGTCCAGAATGACTGGGGGGGGCAAGGCTTTGGCAATTGATGGGCTGATATTATTGGTATTTGAAACCTGAGAGGTATCTCCGCCTTTTATAGCTCCCAACTCAGCAGTTGACGGATCTTGGGTGAAGAAATTATATCCTGCAAACAATAGCAAACCTGAAAATAAAATAAGAGTAACAAAAAAGAGAGGTGCGGGTACTTTAATGCTAGACCGCGTGCTATACTTAATAGTCTTTAGCTGTCGCCTGAGAGTGGATATTTTAAGATCCTTTTCAGCGATAATTTGCTGATATTTTTGATCGCTATCCGTATCGGCTGAATGATTTATCTGTGCCTGTGAAATACTGTTTTCAAATATGAACTCCTGCAATTCAATTCCATTACTGAAGCGCCTTGAAGGCTTTTTCTGCAGGCATTTATCAAGGAGCACTAACAGCCATTGCGGTACCCGCATCTCGCGCATCTTTTGCTCCTCAGACCACGTTTCAGGAAGGTTCCTTTTACGAAGCTCAAGTACATTGGGTAAGGGCGTTTCAATATGCGACACCCTCACGTTATTTCTAGCTGTTTCGCCGTTATCAAATAATGGAAAAGGAACTTGACCGGCGAGCAACTCGTACAAAACTACACCATAACTATATATGTCTGATTGAAAAAGCATTTGGCCTTCATATTGTTCCGGTGCCATAAATTCGATTGCACCCGCTTGCCGTAAACTGGTCCGTCTCTGCTCATCAGACATAACGGCGAGGCCGAAATCTAATAACACATAGTTGCCGGTGTAAGCATTATATTTGACATTATTGCTTTTGATATCGCCATGCTTTACATTAACGGAATGAACGTGTGCAAGGGCATTGGCCAATTGTTCGGTAACCCGGATAACTTCTTTGAGTTTGAATATCGGATCATGCGGCGTTTTAAGCAGTTCTTCCAGGTCATCGCCGTCGATAAATTCCATTTCGATGAACGGAAAGGAGCCACTGTCAGTCAAACCCGAACTAAGAATTTTTACGACATTGGGACTGGGGTCTTCATTTACCTTCTTTAACTTTTCTACCTCATTAATGAAATCGCGGAAATTCTTATTCTCCTTAGTTTCATGAATAATTGGTGTTGGCAGAAGTTTAACAGCCGTAATGATTGCCCCGGTTCGTTTACCTTTATAAACAGACCCCTGACCTCCTGTACGGAAGGCACCAAGGTTTTCCAACCCTTCTGTGATGGTAAATACTTTGCTCATTGCTTCGAAGTCCCACCTCGCAAGGACAATATTGTCATTGCGAACATAGCAAAGCAAAACAAACAATTCCCATACCAGTTCCTGTCGAAATACTGATTTTCTTTTTTTAATGGAAAACTAAATGTCGAGGAGGGCTAAAAAGTTCTCTGAAAAGTTTAAGAGACAGTGTCAGCGATAACTTTTATCAGGAGCAATGTGCGATCGATCTCTTCCCTGGTGTTGTAGGGTGCAAGCCCGATCCTTACCATACCCCCGCTTTCACTTAAGCCAAGCGTTCTCATAAGCCCGACCGCATAAAATCCTCCTGCCCATACAAAAATCCCTTGTTCAGCGAGACGTTTTGCAACTTCCAGCGGACGTATATTATTTAGCCTGAAAGATATAGTTGAGGTACATAATTGCTCTTTCGGCGGGCAGTAAAGTTTTAACCCTTTGATCGACCTGAGTTCATCTTTAAAATACTCTGCCAGTGGTGTTTCATAACTATCCAGCGCCCTCATGCCGCATATAATATTATTCCGTCGTTGAGTGTTAGCGGAGTCACCGTCTTTGAGATATTCCGGGTGTTTGCTTCCTATTTCAGCAATAAATTCGATGGCTTCTGCTGCACCAGCAATGGCTTCATGATTTAACGTACCTGTTTCGAATTTATCGGGGGCATTATTCTTTTGTGCACTTACTTTCAGAGTTTTCAATGCATTCATTCGCTCCCCTTTGCTAAATAGAACGCCAATATGAGGGCCGAAAAACTTATAGGCTGAGCAGAAAACGAAGTCTGCATCAAGGTCTTTTACATCGAGCACTCCATGGAGCGCATAGTGCACAGCATCGACAACGGTGATAGCATTTACCGTTTTAGTGAGCTTTATTATCGATTTAGCATCGCTGATCGTCCCCACAGCATTAGATCCATAATTGAATGCAACAACCTTTGTCTTTGCCGACAGCTTCCTTTTAAAATCGTCCATGTCAAGTGTAAAGGTTTCGGTATTAACCTTAACACTCCTGATGATGACACCTCTTTCAGCGAGAATTTCCCACGGGCTTCTGTTCGCGTCATGATCAATGTCCGTGATAATAATTTCATCACCGGGCTGAAGATCTCTTGCTATTGCCTGTGACAGCTTGAAATTGATGGCAGTAGAATTTTCTCCGAATGCAACTTCATCCCAGGAACAATTAAAAAAATCAGCGAAAGCTTTCCTTGCATTGAGGACCATAGCATCAGTCTCGATCGTTGTGGCGAAAACGCCGCCACTGTTAGCATTGCGATTAATCATATAATCGACCATTTTATTGATCACTCTTTGCGGCGTCTGAGTACCCCCGGGGCTGTCAAAATAAACCGCTTGTTGACCATTTATCACCCTATTCAGCGATGGAAACTGAGACCGTATTCCATTAATGTCGAAGTTTAATTTTGTCATGTTAACAGAAACTAATTATGTTTTTTCAGGATTAAATCAAACCGGCAATTAGCTTAAAGCGTAAAGCTCAAAGCCCGGGTAAAGCTAAGCGAATAGTCTCTCCGCCCAGCCGCTTTCAGCTTTCAGCTTTCCACTTTTTGTGATCAAATTCTTCAAGTGTGTAATCGGCAATCCGGGTGTTCACTACCCCCAATGCTCCCAGGATATCGTAGCAACCACTGATATCGGCCAGCATTTTAATGTCAACATTCGGACCTATAACCTCAGCATAATGAAACTTTTTCAGGATATGTTCAGGGACATCCGTGACATCAACCGTCGTTGAGCCGGACGATATCTTGCCTACTACGAGGATCCTGTAACCGGCGATGAACATGTAAACTTCTTTCGGATTAGCATCCATCTCACTCAATAGCCTGAGATACCCATGCTTGTAACCAATATGTATCAGCGCTAGCCGGATGTCCCTTTTCGTAGTGTAAGCGCCCCCATACCCAATAGTCTGCCCTTGTTTAACAGTCTTGATTTGGGATATCTTTGCATAAACCTCCATCGTATGCTTCGCATCAGGAGAGATTGGACTATCGGCATTTGGGGCGCCTCCTACCAGGCCAATCCCGGGCCGGATCATATCAAAATTAAAAACCTTGTTGTCCAGAAGAATTACGCTATCAGTACAAGCAAACGAAACAGGCTTTGGCGGCAGCATGGAGCGATATTCATTAAGAACTTCAAGCTGCTTATAACAATTGGATGGGTCGAATCCTTTGATGTCAAAAAAGTGGCTTATGTAGAATTCGATATTAATGTTCGATGTCAGACTATCATAGTTTTCACTTAACTCCCGAACCTCGT
Organism: Daejeonella sp.; assembly: GCF_037719425.1. Classification (GTDB taxonomy): domain Bacteria; phylum Bacteroidota; class Bacteroidia; order Sphingobacteriales; family Sphingobacteriaceae; genus Daejeonella. The sequence continues at coordinate 4,683 of NZ_JBBJNI010000047.1, forward strand.
CATCCAAAAATCCAAGGCGATTCATATGAGTGTCCAGGTGAATAATTGCCGTGCCGGGTCCGTGTTCAGAACAGTAGGAGTTCCATCTCTTAAGCTGTTCAAGTGAGTTAAGGCATGGAACAATATTGTATTGTTGGAAATAATGTTCCTCTTTGTGGAGAAGTCCGCCCAGGGCATATATGTGTATATCTTCGAAAGGAAGCAGTTCTCTTAGTTCGATCCCTTCACCCAATTCCTCGATAAAGAAATACCGGGCCCCTACATTATAGAGAGCAGGTGCAACATCTTTTATCTGCAAACCATATACGTCGCCCTTTAAAACCGCTGCACAGATCGTTCCTGTCGCATCCGCTTTGGCTTTGAATAAATTATAGTTATGAACGATCGCATCTATATCCCTGATCCGGACAATCGCTTTGCTGCCAAATGCTTCATCAGGTATCAGCCTGAAATTTTGTGTCATATTTTACCGCTAAAAAACGTGATTAAGTTATGAGAAATTTAACGGTTGCCGTAATAGAAGGGGATTTTAATCCTGATGCAATTACCGTCGGGGATTAAAAGAAAGCGCCTGTTCATTCACAAAAAGCTCAGTGTCTAAAACTCTGGTTTCAAATTCGGTTACCGGATATTTAGCTTCAATCAGACTTATCAGCAATTCGGTTGCTACCCGGCCCATCTCGAAGGCCGGCTGACGGACATAGGAGAGTGAAGGTTTTAAAAGCTCAACAACATCCGAGTTGGAAAAGCCAGCGACTGGAAGATAATCCGGCCCGGGATGAAATTTCTTCAACGCGGTTAGGCATCCAATACTTAGCCGGTCACTCGAAACAAAAATAGCATCCACGCCATTAGACGTGTTCAGGATCTCTTTCACAGCATTTTCCACCTCTTCATATATCATTCCGCCATGCGGGCAGAATTGAACGTATTCCGGGTCGAATTCAATAGAGTGTTTCTTTAAGGCGGCTTTGTAGCCTTCCATCCGTTCTTTAGTTATAGACAAATGTGTTGCATTGGCCAAATGGGCAATACGTGTATGGCCATTTTTGATCAGGAGCTCGGTAGCGCCAAAGGAGCCTTCAAAGTTATTTGCTATTACTTTATGTGTCTTTATCTGATCGATCACCCTGTCAAAGAAAACAATTGGTAATCCATTCTCATGCAAATGGGTAAGATGGGCGAAATCGGTTGTTTCCGCTGACATGGAAATTAGCAGTCCATCGACCGAGCTATTTGCGAGGTGTTTTGTATTTATTACTTCCCGATCGTAGAGGTCATGGCTCTGTGAAATAATGACCCGATAGCCATTTTTGTAAGCGATGGATTCAATGCCATTTATTGCCTGTGAGAAAAAGTTATTCGCGACTTCGCACACTACAACGCCAATTGAATGGCTTCTGCGGCCCTTTAAACTTTGTGCTATAGGGTTGCTCTTATAGTCGATCTTCGCAGCATATTCCTTTACAATTTTTTTAGTTTCATCGCTGATTTCATAACTATCGCGTAAAGCCCGGGATACTGTTGAAGGCGAAAATCCCAGTGCTTTTGCGATATCTTTTATAGTAACGGGTTTGAACATTAAAGGTGCGAGCTTATATCATAAAGGTATAAAAAGAAACTGTTTTTTGAGGGAATCTGTGCCAAAGCGTAAGTCGGTATCGATGCCGGCATCGATTGCATGAATATTTTCCGTAATAGAGTGTTATTTTTGGTTTTAACTGAGTAGACTTGTTAAAAGGTGTTTTTAAAAATCGCCCCGCGATATTAAATTAACTAACGATTCATGAAACGCAATCCCATGTTTCTTCTAAAATGGATCATGGGTGAAACGACAATTGCGTTTCATCCGTGATTCATTAAAATACCTGGTAAATATGAATGATCTGAAAAAAAATATTCTTGTATCAATTCATTTTACTGCGATTATATTTGTGTCACTCTCATGCGCATTAAGGGTTAACAAACCACCAGTCGATGATCGTCCAATTGCCTTTCCAGGCGCGGAAGGATACGGGAAGTACACAACTGGTGGCCGCGGCGGTAAGGTGTTTATTGTAAGTAACCTGAACGACTCAGGGCCAGGAAGCCTCCGGGAAGCAGCTAAAGCTAAAGAGCCCAGAGTTATTGTTTTTTCCATCTCCGGAACGATTCATCTTGAATCAGAATTAGCGGTTCAGGGAAATGTTACAATTGCCGGCCAGACGGCGCCGGGTGATGGTATATGCCTTGCAGATCGCCCAGCAAGCATAAAAGGAAACAACGTTATAATTCGTTTTATTCGCTTCAGGCTGGGCGACAAAGATCAAAATAAAGGAATGGTGGATGGAGCCGGGAGTGATGACGCATTTGGTGCTGTGAAGCGCAATAATTTGATAGTTGATCACTGCAGTATGAGCTGGAGCACCGACGAAGTTTGTTCTCTATATGCGGGTGACAATGTGACTCTTCAATGGAATATCATGTCGGAGCCTCTAAATTATTCTTACCACTTTGAAACCGGCGATAAGGATTTTGAAAAACACGGGTACGGTGGTATTTGGGGAGGCAATCACGCTTCCTTTCATCACAACCTTTTCGCTCATTGCTCCAACAGAACACCGCGTTTTGATGGGATAAGAAACGTTGAATCCGAAAATGTTGACTATAGGAATAATGTGATCTACAATTGGGGTGGGAACAATGTCTATGCGGGTGAGGGCGGCAGTTACAACATCGTTAATAACTACTATAAATACGGTCCTTCAACAGATAAGAGCAAGAGATTCAGGATATTTAATCCTTATAAGACTTCATCAATTCCTTTCGGAAAATTCTACGTGAATGGAAATTATGTAGACGGTGCCCCCGATGTTACCCAAAATAATTTGCTGGGAGTAGTTATAAATGAAGGAAAGGATGAAGACAAAATGCAATCGGCTGTAAAAGCTGCATTTTCATCTGTCGAAATAAGTCTTAACACGGCCGAGCAAGCTTACAGCATGGTGCTTAAGCACGCAGGAGCCTTTTTGCCTGTTAGAGACACCCTGGACCAGCGAATAATGCAGGATGTTAGAAGCCGCACCGGACGACATATTGATGTTCAGGGTGGTTTTGCGCACGGAACTCCATACGCTTTGTCCAAAGTAGCCTGGCCTGAACTAAAATCGCGCCCTGCTTTACAAGATTCTGATTTTGATGGAATGCCAGATCAATGGGAGAAGAAGCAAAAATTGGATCCATCAAGTGGGGCCGATGCAGCATTGTATGGACTGGATAAAATGTACACGAACTTAGAAGTCTATTTAAATAGTCTGGTCAATCTGAATTGATCTTAAATTATGAAAAACCATCTGTTAAAAATCGCATTGCTGCTTATCTTGTGTTCGTTTGCAGTGACCCAGGAAAATATTACCGTGTACATGATTGGCGATTCCACAATGTCAGTAAAAGATCCGACCGCAGGCCTTGCGCAAGCACCAGGCTCGCCTGATCAAAAGGTGATAACAGTTAAATGGGCTTTTGATGGAAAATGGTTTCCATCAGAAGCGAGATAGTAATTATGATACTGAACAAAGCAAATTTAGGTGATATAAAGAGCTCGGGAGTTCAAGTGCCGGATGCCAGCACCTTTAACCTCCCAGAGAAAGTACTTCAATTCGGTACAGGCGTGCTGTTGCGCGGATTGCCGGAGTATCTCATTAATAAAGCAAATATGGCCGGAATTTTTAATGGCCGGGTGGCGGTTGTAAAATCCACCGCAAAAGGATCTACCAATGATTTTGATACACAGGATTCGCTTTATACAATTGGTGTCAGGGGAATTGAAAACGGACAGAAAACTGAAGAGAATATTATCAGCTCTGCTATTAGCAGGGTCATAAATGCCCAGACAGCATGGGATGATATTCTTGAAATCGCCTGTTCCGAAGATCTGGAAATTGTAATCTCCAATACAACTGAAGCGGGCATTCAGCTTACAAATGATAACGTACACGCATCTCCGCCCGGCTCTTTTCCTGGCAAGTTGCTGTCTGTGCTGTATAAAAGATATAAGCATTTTGAGGGAGATGAAAATCGTGGGTTGATTATACTTCCTACCGAATTAATTTCGGACAATGGCTCGGTATTGAAGGAAGTTGTTTTTGCATTGGCTAAGCAAAACGATCTGGAAGAGAGTTTCTACGCATGGCTTGACCGCGCCAATAACTTTTGTAATTCTCTTGTCGACAGGATCGTGCCAGGAAAACCGGATGAAATAACGCTGAAGGCCCTCGAAGAGCAGTTAGGCTATCGCGACGAATTGCTCATTATTGCTGAGGTATACAGGCTTTGGGCAATTGAAGGAGATAAAAAAATTAAACGGGTGCTCACTTTCGAACAAGTTGATTCTGGCGTGATAATAACGCCTGATATCTCTATGTTCAAGGAATTGAAGCTTCGTTTATTAAATGGTTCTCATACTTTAACTTGTGGCATTGCCATACTGGCAGGCTATGATACCGTTCACACAGCCATGACTGATGACCGGTTTTCACAGTTCATCACCGCCATGCTTCAGGAAGACCTTTCCCGGTCCATTCCTTATCCGGTTGCAGCTCAAGATGCTTTGCAATTCTCGGGGAATGTTCTTGACCGCTTCAGGAATCCGTTTATCAAACATTACTGGCTGAGTATCAGCACAAATTTTACATTGAAATTAAAAATGCGTGTCGTGCCCATGCTTTTGCACTATTACGAAAAGTTCAATTCGGTTCCAGAACACATATCATTCGGTTTTGCAGCCTATCTGTTGTTTATGCGATCAGGCGAAGGTGCGGGTCACTTTCACGGTGCATCCCAAGGGAGACCTTATCAAATAGATGATGAAAATGCCGGGTACTATTCTAATCTTTGGCTGTCAGCAAAATCGTCAGCGGAAGTAGTAACTAATTCACTTTCGAATGTACAGCTTTGGGATACAGACCTTTCTCTCCTCCAGGGGTTTGCCGAATCTGTTAAAGAACATCTTGATTTAATTGAAGAGACTGGCGTAATTGAAGGGATGAAAAGGATCAATTCTAAAAATACAGTATAATGAAACAGAATAATTTAAAGGTCCACCCGGAGGATAATGTGATCGTAGCGTTAACGGATCTGCATAGAAACGATTCAATTATCCATAACGGAGAAACAATTGTCCTTCAGGACGATGTTAAGGCTAAGCACAAGTTTACTGCTGTTGCCTTGCTGGCGGGAAGTGAGGTGATTATGTACGGCGTCCTTGTCGGAATAGTACAGACGGACCTCGCTAAAGGCAGTGTCCTGACAACTGAAAATCTTAAACATGCAGCAAGCGGATTTGAAATACGGGGCCGTAAAACCGATTGGGCTTCACCTGATACCTCTAAATTTCATGGTCGTACTTTTAATGGTTTCCAACGTTCAGATGGCAGTGTAGGCACTGCGAACTATTGGCTCGTCATTCCTATGGTCTTTTGTGAGAACAGGAATCTTGATGTTTTACAGGAGTCACTTGTTGCTCCCTTGGGATACGGACGGAAAAAGAAATACTATAACCACACTGTAAAGCTGATCAACATGATTAAGGAGGGAGGTGACGAACAAACTCTCCTGAACGCCCCGATCTATATGGAAGCCGGTGAGGAAAAGCAGGACCGTGTATTTCCCAACGTGGATGGTATTAAATTCCTTGTACATGACGGCGGCTGTGGTGGGATCAGACAGGATTCTGAAACTCTCTGTGGCTTGCTAGCAGGATATATCACCCATCCCAACGTTGCTGGTGCCACAGTTTTAAGTCTGGGTTGCCAGAACGCGCAGGTGTCAATTTTACAGAAAGAAATTGCGAAAAGGAGCCCGTCTTTTGATAAGCCTCTTTATGTACTTGATCAGCAAGATATCGGGACAGAAGCCGACCTTTTATCGCTGGCCATAAAGCAGACATTAGCCGGTTTAATACAGGCAAATCGATCAGAGCGAAGTCCTGCTCCACTGAGCAAATTGTGTGTCGGCCTTGAATGTGGGGGTTCAGATGGCTTTTCTGGCATTTCAGCGAACCCGGCGATTGGTTATACATCTGATTTGCTGGTCGCCATGAATGGCTCAGTTATTCTCGCGGAGTTTCCGGAATTGTGTGGGGTTGAGCAAAATCTTAGCGACCGTTGTGTTGATCAAGAAGGAGCGGAGCGTTTTTCAAACCTCATGCGTAGCTACAGCAGGCTGGCCGATGAGGCAGGATCTGGTTTTGATATGAACCCATCGCCAGGTAATATTAAAGACGGCCTTATAACCGACGCTATAAAATCGGCGGGAGCCGCAAAAAAAGGTGGTACCTCTCCTGTAGTGGATGTGCTCGATTATCCCGAAAAGGTATCTAAGCCAGGACTTAATCTGCTTTGCACTCCGGGAAATGATGTGGAGTCTACTACTGCTGAAGTAGCATCAGGTGCCAACCTGGTATTGTTTACAACGGGATTAGGAACTCCAACAGGAAACCCCATTGTTCCGGTAGTGAAAATTGCGACCAATACTGCCTTGTTTAACAGGATGCGGGATATAATAGATATTAATACGGGGTCCATTATCGAAGGTGATGAAACTATTCCCGAAGCAGGCGAGCGGATCCTTGACTATGTTATAAGCGTAGCCAGCGGTGAAACAGAGGTTGCTGCTGTAAAACATGGGCAGGATGATTTTATTCCATGGAAAAGAGGAATATCATTATAGTTTAATTTTTGTAAATCAGTCATGACAGCATCTTTAGATGAAGATTTGAATTCAGTCTAGCGAAGAATATTAAACCATGATTTTGCAAAGGCTGCTTTTTTTACTAATCTTAATTTTTATATATTGCCTGCTTTAAATTCAAGCGATGAACCTTAAAAAAACTATCTGCTTCTGCGCCTTCGTTATGCTTACATCCTCTTCATTTGCCCAGGGCACTAAATATCATTTGTTAATCGGCACCTACACTTCTTCGGGAAAAAGCGAAGGTATATATGTATATGATTTCGATACAAAGGACGCCTCAACCACCTATAAATCCAAAGTTGTTTTAGGCAGCCCTTCATATTTCGCTGTAACTAACGATCGTAAATTTGTTTATACCGTAGGCGAAGATCGCAGCAAAAATATCAATGCCTTATCGTTTGATGCAAAGACCGGCGATCTTAAGCTTCTGAATAGTGTTCCTTCCGGCAGCGCGGGACCAACTTATATCTCAGTTGACGCAACGGGAAAATATGTATTTGCCGGAAACTATGGAGGCGGAACATTAACAGCTGTGCCTATCAACGCAGACGGAACTCTTGGTTCTGATATTCAGGATATCAAACATGAAGGCAAGAGTATTGCTAAGAATAAACCCTTCGTGCACTCGGCAGTAGTTTCTCCGGATAATAAATATGTGATCACTGCCGATCTCGGTACAGACAAAATGAATGTTTATGCTTTCGATGCCAGCAAAAGGCCAAATCCATTAACTCCAACCGCTCAGGGTTTTGTGGCTCTGGCACCGGGTGCCGGGCCTCGCCATTCTACTTTTCATCCTAACAAAAAGTTCTATTATGCTGTAACTGAGCTGGATGGAACCGTTAATGCATTCAAGTATAAAAAAGGTAAGATAGACCTGATCCAAACTATTAAAATGGCTGCTGACAGCTACACAGGCAAGCCTGATGGAGCCGATATTCATGTGTCTGCGGACGGCAAATTCCTTTATGCAACAACCCGTAATGTTCTGAACGAGATCGCTATCTATTCTGTTGATCAGAAAACAGGAAAACTTACAGTTGTTGGCAGACAGCCAATAGGAGGCAAGAGCTCACGTACCTTCGATATTGACCCATCCGGAAACTGGATGCTTGTTACAAGCCAGGGTACAAATGAGATCATTTTCTTTAAGCGAGATCAGCAAACCGGTTTGTTAACTCCAACAGGACAGAAAATTCTGCATGACAAACCATCTATGGTGAAGTTTGTGAAAATGGACTAAGAAGAGGAATAATTCCACAAACCCTACGCCGGCTGATGTTACTTAAAAGTGAATTTGCCTAAGAACTTCTATTCAGGGACTAGCGGAATGGCATTGCCGGTACCTAACAAAGCTGCATATCCGCCAGAATTTCAGGAAAGATCCCGCTTAGGGTATTATGCCCATTTGTTTAATAGTATCGAGATCAATAGCTCTTTTTATAAAATTCCAATGGCCAGAACAGTAGCCAAATGGGCCGCCGAAGTGCCAGATGATTTCCGGTTCACTTATAAGTTATGGCGGGATATTACACATGTAAAAGAATTTCTATTTAAAGACGAGGATGTGCATCGGTTTATGCAGTTTAATGGCGCGGTCCACAGGTTTCCACGGATCAATATGAATGTCTGCTGCCGGGCAATAAATGCTGGACGGTGTGAATTTTAACAGGGTGCTCTTCATGTCGTTAGGTTGCTGTATACAACATCAGGAATCAGTGATCAGTTTGCCTGATCCGTTTTTGTAACAAACATTGCCACTGGGAGTCTGAATAATTCAACCAAATCACATTGTTATGAAAGTTCCATTTCTGTCCCGCCGCAAAGTCAAATCTGATCAGGAAGAAGCAACCCGGCCGAAAAGTAAAACGAGAGAATGGTTTGATGCCTTATTGTTCGCGGTAATTGCTGCGACGGTTATCAGGGGCCTTTTGTTTTCAGCTTACGCGATCCCAACCGGATCTATGGAGGGGACACTTCTAACAGGCGATTATTTGTTTGTGAGCAAGCTATCCTACGGACCCAGGATGCCAATAACTCCGGTATCAATTCCATTTTTGGAGTCAAGGATCGGCGAGTCCAAAATTAAAACCTATTGGGATGGTATACAATTGCCGTATTTCCGGCTTCCGGGTATGGGTGAAGTAAAGAGGGGTGATGTAGTAGTGTTTAACTATCCACCTGATGCGGGTAATAATCCGGTTGATATGCGAGTGCATTATATAAAACGCTGCCTGGGTACGCCGGGCGATGTAGTCACAATGATAGATTCCAAAGTTTACATAAATAATCAGTTCTTCAAAAACGCACCTGAAGCACAAACTTCTTACCTGGTAAGTACTGATGGCAATGGCATAAATCCGGAGTTATTGAAAGATCTGAAGATCGAAATTTTTCAGCAAATGAATATAAATGATTATGTCATGATAATTCCACCCGCTAGTTTCGATGATTTTAAAAGTCGTGAGAATATCAAATCGATTACTGAGGTAGTTACACCAAAAGGCATTTATGACGAGAGCGTTTTTCCGCATAACAGCCTGTTCAAATGGAATCAGGATAATTTCGGTCCGCTCATTATCCCGGCAAAGGGCTGGACAGTGAGGTTAAATGAGTCCACTATAGCTTTATACAGAACGGCTATTGAAGTTTATGAGAATAACAAGGTCGAGACTTCTGTGGGAAATATTTTTATAAACGGTAAGAAAGCAGATACCTATACCTTCAAAATGGATTACTATTGGATGATGGGTGACAACCGTCATAATTCTGAGGATTCACGTTACTGGGGGTTTGTGCCTGAAGACCATATCGTGGGCAAAGCAATGATTACATGGATGAGTACTGATAAGGATGCGTCGCCTTTGAATAAAATTCGCTGGAGCAGGATACTGCGGGAAATTAATTGAGACAGAGGTATGAAGTATGAAGTACGGCGTTTAGATCCTACTTCATACCTCATGCCTCCTTCACCTTATTATTGAAACCGAGCCGGAAACTACCTTTCGTCCGTTTTTGGGATTGATAATATAATAATAAGTACCCACAGGCAGTTCGGAGCCATTAAATGTTCCATCCCATGGTTTCAGGTAATCGACAACTTTAAAAAGCCGGTCTCCATATCGGTTAAATATATCGACCGTTGCTCCCGGGTAATCTACCAGGTACTTTACATTCCAAGTATCGTTCACACCATCGCCATTCGGGGTAAAGGCATTTGGTACTTGAGGCATTTTTAAAACCTTAATGAAAACGTCACTGGTCGCGGTACATCCTTTGTCAGTTGTGACTGTCAGGGTGTAAGTTATATCGTCTGTGGGTGTAGATTTAGGAAATAAGATATCGTCTTTATCCAGATACGTTGACGGTGACCATTTGTAGGATTTAATATTCCCCGTTACAACAGCAGGTAACTTGATGGTAGCCCCATCCAAAACAAGCAGGTCAGGGCCAAGATCTACGGTTGGCACAGGATTAACTGTGACAGTCTGAGTTTTAGAATCAATACAACCATTATCGGCTACAAAAGTATATGTCAACGTGTGGGTTCCGAGGCCTGCTCGCGACTGGCTAAAAATCCCCCTGGCACTTACACCATTACCGGTGTAAGTGCCAGTTCCGGTTAATACGCCATGAATCTCTTTTGCCTGCGTCAGCTGGATTGGCGGCGAATCCGAACAAATATCAGGAATGGAATCAAACTGAACACGGGGAACAGCGTGTAATGTAACATTTACTAGCTCCTCATCAACGCAGGTGAGACCTGAAAAAGCTAGCATCCTAACTACAACCGTCTTTATAGCCGGACTGAAGAAGACAGGGTAATCATTCGTGTATTGCCTTGGAGGATCACTGCGCTTTGCCGGGTTATCATCGGTGAACTTCAAACTGGGGTTATTTCCGTAGTCGTAATACCATTCTATTTTAGTGATATCGCCGAAAGCTATACTGGTATGATCTTCGAAGATCACGGGAGCGTCGCTGCAAAGTTTATCAGGAGTCAAGACAGTAAATGCGGCAATAGGAACGCTGCCCGCAACATTTAACGTCTTAATTATAGTTGTCGAACATCCGGTTGAGGCAGTAACAATAAGTTTTACGATGTAATCTCCAGCTTTTGAATATCTGTGCGCTGGATCTTTCGCAGTTGATGTATTTGGATTCTGGGCCGTAGCTAATGTATCTCCAAAATCCCATGCATACGCCAAAGTAACTCCGGGCCCGACAATGGACGACTTATTTGTAAAGGGTGCTGTTCCGTTGATTAAGCACGTTGCGGGCAATTCGAAATCTGCCAGCGGAACAGCCAGAATCGTTACGCTTTTAGTAATAGTGCTTACGCAGGTGCCGCCAGTGTAGGCCAGCATTTTAACCTGGTAAGTTATCGACGCAGGCGACGTGAACGTAGGATACTTATGTGAATATATGCGGGTTGGACTTGCCCGCAGGGCAGGATTATCATCGATTACTTTCAGAGTCGGTTTATTTTCCAAATCATAAATCCATTCGATCTTTGTAACCTCTTCATCTAGTTCTACAGAAACTTTGTCTTCAAATTCCGCCACATTATTGCTGCATAACATCGCAGGATTTTTGACGATAAAATCAGCCTTTGGAACGCCACCATTTACAACAAACAACTTACTAATGGTTTCCTCACAACCGTTTCCTGATTTTACAGTGAGTTTAATTGTATAGCGGCCTGCTTTTGTATATCGATGGGATGCATCCTTCACTGTTGATGTATTGGGACGTTGGGCGTTGGCTAGTGGATCGCCAAAATTCCATAAATACGTAAATTGAGCCTGGCTACCATCCGAGATGGTGGTTTTATTTGTAAATATCGCAGAACCATCAGCAAGACAAAAATCAGGAACTTCAAAATCAACCTTAGGGGTGGGGTTTACTACAACAACTGTTGAGTATACATTGCTAACACAGCCCTTATCCGTTTCAACAATTAGTTTAACCGTGTAATTTCCGCTGGAAGCGTATTTATATAATGGATTTTGTTCTGCAGATGTGATTCCATCACCAAAGTCCCAAGTCCATTTTGTGATCACTCCTTCGTTCGCTACAGACTTGTCTGTAAACTGGAAGGGTTGCCCTTCGCACCTTAAAGTTGAAAAAGCAAAAGTCGCATCTGGGGTTTTGTTAATGTGGACCAGGACTGGGGCAATTGGGGATGATTGGCAGCCTCCTTCGGTTTCTGTTATTAAGGTGACTTTATAATCTCCCGGAGTTGAGTAACTGTGCTGTACCGCATTGCCCGTGGCATTAATTTCTCTTGTACCATCTCCATAATCCCAGTACCATTTTGTAATAGTAGTTCCATTAGGAACGGTTGAATCGGTGAATGTTATTGGCGATGAAACACATGATTCTTTTTTATCAGCTGTAAAAGATGACTGGGGAACGTTTTGGACGTTCACATCAAGGTTTATCTCATCGGCGGCGCCACAACCATCTGTCGTGGATTTTTCTACGAACAGTTTTGTCAAATATATTCTAGGAGTATCGAAGGTGAAATCTTTAATTATTTCATAAGTATAATTGGTCACACCATTAATTGGCTCTGTTTTAATAAGTTTGATCGGTACCTGTGTTGCAGGACTACCATTTGCAAGGTCGAGCGTTAACTTTGTAGGCTGATAAGGAAGCGTGACATTGAAATCATAAGGCTCATTTATACACAGAAAAGTCTTTATCTGCCTAGTAGAAGATGTAACAGCCTGCAGGCCAGCGGACACCAGGCTGGCTCCTGCAGCGTAACCATATGATTCATTACTACCAAAACCATAAGCTATTGCATTGAAACCAACATCTGCCTGAAGATTGTGAGTTCCTGCCTTCACTTCGAGCTGTGCATAAGAGTAATTCGTCGTACCCGGAACCATCTTGAAACCCGCAACAGAAAGGCCATCCAGGTTGAATGATGAAACACCACTGGTAGGAATAACGATATTAATGTAGTGCCTCAATATCGAATTGAAAGGTGTTGAATACATTGTTATTTTGTTCAGCGTTTGTTCCAGCGGATTCAAAAAAATCATCTCAGGATCACCAACATCCCCCGGTACAGGTTTACAATCAATGGATTTGCCTTGTGTAACCGTATACTGAACTACCTGAATGGGCTTGGTGGATTCTACATAATTTACCGCCTTCGAGGGAAAATCATAATAGAGATTATTTATAAAACTTGAAGCCGGGACTACCACGCCATTCAATTTTACTTCTGCTCCCGGATCACTTTTGAAAACTCTGTATACATCGTAATCTCTATTTTTTGATGGCACCGTTACAAAAGACTTGCCCCATGTTGAGGTAGGATATACTTGCTGGAAAAGATTGTCTGCAGAACCTGCTGCTCCATTAGCTGCATTGCCAGCCAGGCAGCCTATGGAGATCTTGCCACTTCCAGAAAAAACAGCTATTTTTTTACATAGTTCATTGCCGGTCGAGATGGACTTAATCGTTGATCCGGTAAGATCAGTCCCGCGAAACAGGTTGGGTGTGCTTGTGGTCTTTGTCCCAAATACCTGATAAACTTCACCTTTGTTAAGCGAAATAGGTGCCGAAGCTACGCCAGCCTGCAACCCACCCAGGGTATTAACGGAGGGGGTTATAACAATTTGTGTATTATCCTCAACTGCCACCACAAAGAAGTAGGAGAATGAATTATCCTGATTTGAAATTTGCTGATAGTTTATCGAGTAGTACTCCTTGCCCAAAGTATTAGTAGGCAGAACCAATGTGGCGCCAGATACTGCTTGATCGTAGATATGCGCATAAACGACGACCGGTTTGAGGGATGTTATATGAATGCCTTTATTGATAACCTTCCCCTCAACATTACCGATATAGGCGCTTTGAGGAATTTTTACATTGGTTATAGCGTTTGCTGTAACGGTAAAAGGAATGTCGACACCTCCTACGCTGAGTATTCCGGAAGTATTCACATCGGACGTAATATAAACGACCATCTCCTGCCTGTTAGATGTAAATCCAGTTACATGATTTCCATATGCAAGCCAAAAGTCTGTACCCTTATTTGAACTGCTCTGAGCACTTACGAGGCACAGATTGGCAAGCCACAAAATAGTGGTGAGTAGTAAAAGTTTTATAAAGGAGCGTAAACTTGTATTCAAACTGAATGGGTGATGTTAAAATTAAGAAAAGTTTCGGAATAACGTCTTTATAATTGAATCAAAAATCTCCGTTATCAGATACTATTATATATACGAAATTGCCAGGCATCCGGGCTTTGAGCAAAAGTGACGAAACACCCTAAGCTACGTTTTTCCATTAGGTACACAGCCTTCAGTTTTCAGTTTTCCCCTTTCAGCTTTTTTATTCCATATGAAGCTTCCTGATCAGTTCGGCGCTTTGTTTTCTGCCCTGATCCAGCCGTTCTGAGAAGAAAGATTTTACCTGTTCAAAATGCTGTTTATATCCTTCCATATCGCCATAAACAATTATAGACGACCATTCCCGGACAGCCGAGTGAAACTCAAGATCATCTCCCCGTATGGTTTTATCATACAGTGCAGCGTTTATGGATTCTTCCAGAAGCTCTTCGTTTTTGAAAAGATACTCGGCAATTCCAAGCCTTAAACGAAACGGGGGAGTTTGGCAAATAAGATTATCGTAAGGATTTACCTTAAGGTGATGCCAGGCATCTACCATACTAAGAAGGCTTAAGTGGGAGTTTGGCTTACGGCTTTCTGAACCGGCAGAGAGCGAAAACTCCTGCATAACTTTTTCATCAAGCATCAGGGGCTTGTGGTCTTTCCCGAAAATAAAATCCCTGGCCTGGTATAATCGATTCCTGAATGCAGTTTCTTCCTCTTTAATCATAAGCTTAAACAGCTCAGATTCAGATTCGGCATAGCGTTTTATTTGGTGACGCGCATAAGGGTTAAGTATTGCAAGGCCGCCATAAATGTGTGCTTTGTAGCTAAAGATCCGTAGTGTGATCAGGATCTTGACATTGTCTATTCCTCCAAGGTATGAAGCATTTTCCCAGGGGAAGAATCCGGCTTCCTTCCATGCCGTTCCCATACTTTCAAATCCCATGTGGGTAACTGCCTGAGTATCTGCAACGATTTTATCGTGTTCATGATAGTCAGGAATCTCATTTATCACTGATCCCAGCTCTGATAAAAGGTCCGTCATGCGCTGGTATGCTTCTTTGCTCGTCCGGTGAGGGATCACAATCATTTTCTGACCTCTAGGATCAAAACCTGGTCCATGCAAAGAGTGGCATGTGATGATATGCACATCTTTAGGCAGATACTTCTCAAACGCCTCTATTTCCGGGTGCTTAACTGACGTTTGTCCGGCGACTATAGCACCATGTTTGGTGTAGGAACCATATAACTGCACTACCTCTGCAATGCGTTCTGCTTCTACGGAGTAAAAAATAACGTCCGAAATACGTGATACCTCTCTGCCATCACCAAGGACCTCGATCCCAAACGGGGAGAGCTCAGCTTTGAGCTGCTCGGCACGATGGGGAAGATCGCATCCGTAAACCCGGTATCCTGCCTTCGTGAATGATTTAGCGTAGATGCAGCCCATGTCGCCCAGGCCGATGATTCCAATGTTCATTGTATATGCAGGAGTATATTCTGTGAGATAATTACCGTTAGACTATACGATCGTAACCTTTACGCCCATACTTTCCAGCTGTTTCACTATGTGTTCTGAAATGCCACTATCAGTTATAATGTGATCGATTTCCTCCATACTACAGATCTTACCAAAGCCCCTTTTGCCGAATTTGGTCGAATCTGTAAGGACTATTGTCTTCTGCGAAACACTTATCATCTGCCGGTTGAGGTGCGCTTCCATCATGTTTGTTGTGGTTAAGCCAAATTCAACATCAATTCCATCAACTCCAAGAAAAAACTTGTTACAGAAAAAATCTTTCAGGATATTTTCAGAATATGGGCCCATCACCGAGGCGGAACTTTTCCTCATCATACCTCCAAGCTGAATTACTTCTGTATTAGGATGCCTCGCTAACTCCATAGACACATTCAGCGCGGATGTTATAACTGTTAAGTTCAAATTTACTGGAAGGCATCGTGCAAATGCCAGAACCGATGTCCCTGACCCTATAATGATTGAATCATTTTCCCGAACAAGATCGGCCGCAACCTGACCAATACTTGATTTCTCATTGGACTGAAGTTTCTCCTTTTCGTTGACAGACCGGTCGACGGTATATGGATTACTTAATGTAGCACCACCATGAATTTTGAATAGCAGATTCTTATCTTCTAATAGTTTTAAATCCTTTCGAATCGTTACTGAAGAAACTTTGAGCTCGGCGCATAAATCTACAACATTTATGTACTGTTCTTTTTGCAGCTTTTTAATTATATACTGGTGTCTTTCGGCTAAACTACTCATTTAGTGACAGGTTTTGTGTACTGCAAAATAATAAAAATTTAATACATTCCTGATGTTAAACGTGTAAACTATTTGCTGATTTTTTTTTTGAAAGAATAACCGGAAGGTTTCGAAATGTTTATTATAATTGCGTATTATTTCGATTTATTATTTTTCTTGCAACCTACATGGGCTTACCGCATACAAAACGTCATATCAATGAGCCTGCCTGCCGCAGGCAGGCTTATGCTGGCCTGCAGGTTTATTGATGTTAAAAAACAGGTTATATACTAATGAAATATTGTACACAGGAACGGGGTATTCTGGAAACAAAGGCTGAGTGGGATGTCATAGTGATAGGTGGGGGCGCCACTGGCCTGGGAACCGCGCTGGATGCTGCTTCCCGCGGATTTAAGACACTTTTACTCGAGCAGTCTGATTTTGCAAAAGGAACATCCAGCAGAAGCACTAAGCTGGTTCACGGCGGGGTGCGGTACCTTGCACAAGGAGATATTTCGCTTGTTTATCAGGCATTAAGAGAGAGGGGCCTGCTTCAGGTAAACGCCGCACACCTGGTTTCAAAAGAAGAGTTTATTATTCCCTGCTTCAGCTGGTTCGCTGTGGCTAAATATCTTGCAGGCCTTAAGATGTATGACTGGCTGTCAGGGAAATACAGTTTTGGGCGGTCGCGATTTTTATCCCGTAAGGAAGTTTGTGCGAAGATGCCCGGACTTGCTGACAAAGGCCTCATCGGAGGCATTAGTTATTTTGACGGTAAGTTTGATGATGCGCGATTAGCTGTAAATATTGCTCAAACATGTATGGAGCAAGGTGGCACTGTCCTTAACTACATTAAAGTGACCGGTCTTCTCAAAG
Source organism: Daejeonella sp. (assembly GCF_037719425.1). Taxonomy (GTDB): domain Bacteria; phylum Bacteroidota; class Bacteroidia; order Sphingobacteriales; family Sphingobacteriaceae; genus Daejeonella. The sequence goes on from NZ_JBBJNI010000047.1 coordinate 21,690, forward strand.
ATGAGAATGGAAAAATTTCAGGGGTCAATGCTTTTGATTTTATCACCGGGACAAAGCACAAATTACATTCGAAAGCCGTAGTAAATGCCACAGGAGTATTTGTTGACGACATACTTCAAATGAATGTTCCTGATGCTGAAAAGCTGGTCAGGCCAAGCCAGGGAGTTCACATTGTATTGAGTAATTCATTTCTGAACAGCGACTCGGCACTTATGATACCTGAAACTTCAGACAAAAGAGTGCTTTTCGCTGTGCCATGGCATTCGCGCTTGTTAGTCGGAACTACAGATACCCCCATCGAAACGCACAGCCTTGAGCCCCGCGCCCTGGACGAGGAAATTAATTTTATCCTGACCACAGCATCTCAATACTTTAAACGTCAAGTGACGAGGAAAGACGTTCTAAGTGTGTTTGCAGGCCTGCGGCCATTGGCGGCTCCCGGAAAAAATGATACGAACAGCACCAAGGAAATATCACGGGATCATAAGCTTATTGTTTCCGACTCAGGATTGATCACCATCACTGGAGGTAAATGGACTACGTACAGAAAAATGTCTGAAGAAACCGTAGATCAGGTTATAAGCACTGCGAATCTTGAAAACAGGAAGTGTGTCACAAAAGAATTAAGGATACACTCGTCGGAGATAAGTACCTCAATGAGCCATTTAAAGACCTACGGCACCGACAGGATATTTATTGAAGAATTGGTTAATGAGAATCCCGAATGGAATGCTAAATTACATCTTCATTTTCCAAATATCCAAGCAGAGGTTGTCTGGGCGGTAAGAAATGAAATGGCATATACCGTAGAGGATGTTCTGGCACGGCGGCTTAGAATATTATTTGTTGATGTTCACGCAGCAATGGAAATGAGCAGGGAAGTTGCAAGATTGATGGCGGTAGAAGGGAATAAAGATGAAGACTGGATTGATGAGCAAGTGAGAGAATTTAAGTTAATTGCAGCTGAATACATATTAGAACCAACAATAGAAACTGAAGAGATTTTAATAACTAAGTAAAGTTTATGGCAGATTATATTTTAGCGCTCGACCAGGGTACTACCAGTTCAAGAGCGATTGTTTTTGACAGGAAAGGTAATATCAAGGCAATCGCCCAGAAAGAATTTGAACAGATCTACCCGCAACCCGGATGGGTGGAACATGATCCTATGGAGATCTGGTCAAGCCAGCTGGCTGTTGCTGCAGAAGCGATTGTAAAGGCTGGGATCGGCGCTAAAGATGTTCATGCTATTGGAATCACCAATCAACGGGAAACCACCGTTGTTTGGGATAAAGAAACAGGCCTGCCGGTTTATAATGCCATTGTATGGCAGGACCGCCGTACTTCCGACTACTGCGATTCTATTCGTAAAACCCATGGTGATATCATCCGTAAAAAAACCGGACTGATCATCGACTCATATTTTTCTGCTACTAAGGTCCGATGGATACTGGAAAACGTAGAGGGCGCCAGGCAAAAGGCTAATGAAGGAAAGCTGCTCTTTGGAACAATAGATAGCTGGCTTATCTGGAAGTTATCTGGTGGTACAACTCACGTTACAGATGTGAGTAATGCTTCCCGTACCATGATCTACGATATAAATACACTGAAGTGGGATCAGGAATTACTGGATAAATTCGGGATACCCAATTCAATGCTTCCGGACGTCCGTTCTTCCAGCGAAGTTTATTGTGAAACGGCTGGAAATATTCTGGCGGCCAAGATTCCGATTGCCGGAATAGCAGGGGATCAGCAGGCGGCGTTATTCGGGCAAATGTGTACAGAAGTAGGAATGGTGAAAAATACTTACGGCACCGGATGTTTTATGCTTATGAATATTGGTTCGAAGCCAACCATATCTGCCAACAATCTTCTTACGACTATTGCATGGCAAATTAATGGTAAAGTAAGCTATGCGCTGGAAGGTAGTATTTTTATTGGTGGAGCAGTGGTGCAATGGCTTAGAGATGAGTTAGGCATAATCAAAACTTCAGGAGAGGTGGAAGATCTTGCTGCAAAAGTTAAAGACACCGGTGGTGTTTACATGGTTCCAGCCTTTGCCGGATTAGGTGCACCACATTGGGATCAGCATGCCCGCGGAACAATAACAGGTATTACCAGAGGAACAAACTCGGGCCATTTTGCAAGAGCAGCACTCGAAAGTATCGCTTACCAGACAATGGACGTTCTGAAATCGATGGAAGCGGATGCAGGAACACCGATCAGCGAGCTTCGGGTCGATGGCGGGGCAACTGCTAATAATTTGTTGATGCAATTCCAGGCTGATATCCTTAAAAGCAAAGTAATAAGGCCCAAAGTGACTGAAGTAACGGCGCTGGGCTCAGCTTATCTGGCTGGTTTAGCAACAGGATTCTGGGGAGGGGTTGACGAAATTGCAGAACAATGGCAGGTCGACAGAAACTTTGAACCAGCTGAACTGGAAAATCACGATGAATTGATCAATGGCTGGAACCGTGCTATTAAGGCCGCGAAAGCAAACGTAAGTTTATAAATTTAACCCATATAACCAACCTGCAACGCTGTCATTGCGAGCGCAGCGCGGCAAACTAACTTCTAACATTATGACCCCATTTGTAGCAGAGTTCCTCGGCACCGCATTATTAATCTTATTAGGCAACGGCGTAGTAGCAAACGTAGTTTTAAGTAAAACGAAAGGAAATGGCGGAGGATGGATTGCAATTACGACTGCCTGGGCACTTGCAGTATTCGTCGGAGTAGTAGTAGCAGGGCCCTATAGTGGAGCTCATTTAAATCCAGCTGTAACTATCGCGCTGGCGATAGCAGGCAAATTCGAGTGGGCTATGGTACCGGCGTACATACTCGCTCAATTACTTGGTGCTATGACCGGTGCTTTATTTGTATGGTTGAAATACATTGATCATTTTAAGGTTACTGAAGATAAGGGCCTTAAGCTTGCCGCTTTCAGCACCGGCCCGGCAATTAAGAATACCACAGCAAATTTGTTCAGCGAGATCATAGGATCGTTTGTGCTTTTGTTTGTGATCTTTTATATAACCAGTGCTGAAATCAGCGATACTAAAACACCTGTAGGTTTAGGCTCAATAGGAGCGATACCGGTAATGTTTTTGGTATGGGCCATTGGCTTATCCTTAGGCGGTACAACCGGATACGCTATTAACCCTGTACGTGATCTTGGACCCAGGATCATGCATGCTATTCTTCCGGTTTCTGAAAAAGGCTCGAGCGAATGGTCGTATGCCTGGATCCCTGTAGCGGGGCCGATAATCGGGGGGAGCCTGGCGGCTTTGCTGTATAATTTATTGAATTAGGGAGGTGAAAAGAAGGAATTTGTAGATCTTTGGTTTTTGAGAATAATCAAAATGCCGATGATTAAATTTCATAAGGAGGTTCCCTTTCGCTCAATGTTTATTAAGTTAAGATTTGTACGGTTCCCATGGTCTAAACTGGCTGTGCGGATATTTTTGGAGGTTCCAGCCTACGCTGGAATGACAACGCCCTGGGGGAGATATGGGGAGATTCCAGCCTTCGCTGGAATCTGAGTGATTTTTACCGGATCGTTTCGACGTTTTAATTGTGTCTCCCTGTCGGGGTCACTTTATGGTACAATTCCGTGCTGCGATTCCAGCGAAGGCTGGAATCTCCCTATTCCCCTAAAAAGTTTGTCATTCCAGTGGAAGCTGGAACCTCCCGTCCCTTAATGACATTGGGCGAAAGCCAGAACCTCCCTGTTTCCATAACCTTACAAGTTCATTGCGCCTCCGTAGTCCCGATTAAGACTACTTAATTTCGGTCGTTATATTCGGTATATTTTCTATCTCAACGACTGTTGCGGCAGGAGTCATAAGAATGCCTGTTTGTGATCTGACTTTAGTCCATTTCCCAAGGCCAGTGTCGAAAACGCCGCCAAACGCCTGGAAAAATCCTGCATCGCCAGGTGTTAGATAAGGGAAACCAGTAAGGTTGGTTCCAGCGCGGTAAAATTCCTGCGGAGCACCTGTACTCGGATTTGCCCTGTCGTAAAGATCGCTTGTTGTAATACGATAACCCGCTGCCGGCGGTCCGGTGCTATAAATAGTACCACCTGTTCCAATAAAGATCACATCTATAGGTACCGTGTTTATATCTACTATGATGCCTTTAAACACCGCTACCCCCGACGCGTTCCCGCTGTTAGCAAGCAAATTAGCGGTCTTAGTACCTCCTGCTGGCGTAGCGCCATTTAGAAGGTCACTGTTAAGTCCATTGTAATCGTATACTCTTATCCATTTAGAAGAGGCAATTGATGTAGAACCTGGCCCGTTGATCAATTGCTGCGTACCTCCAACATAGAAATATTCGCCTTTAACTACTGTGCCCGAGGTCATATTGATCTTGTAGGTTCTTGCACCACCTGTGCCCCAGCCGTATGGCGGAGTGCCGGGAGTACCGGCATTGTTTGTCGTTACAACTGAGAAATTTTCGGTTGCAAAATTAATATTACGCGTAGCCCTGAACTGGATGTACTCATAATTCACATCCGAACCCTTCGGGTCGGAACAAACGCCGGTAATAATTAATGGCGGGACTTCAGGCGCCGTAAGGACCTTTGAGTCTGCTGTATTGCGCATTCTTAAATGTGGCACAAGTTTGCCGTCAGTATTAGCTGTCAAAACTAGCACACCGGTGTAGTTAGCATATGCATTTGGTTTATCATTTGCAAACGTTGCAGCAGCATCTGTGCGAAGGATTAGATCCCCGAACGAATCGTTTATCAGCTTGTCTCCTGAGTAGGTGCCCGTAGGGCTCAACGGCGGGTTAAAAGTAGCTTTCGCAATAGTAACCTGCGTACTTTCATAACGTCTGGGATCAGCCAAAATTTGTGCGGCAGTAGCGAGATTTGTCTGGATCGTATTTCCAGATGAAACTTTTACGATGTTAGATTCAGGAACATCCAGTACCTGTAGCATTCCATTTTTCCGAGTCAGTGTTTTTCCTTCAATTTTCACACGTACCAGGTCGCCCATTTTATAATTCGCGGCAGCGGGACCAGCGGCAATTGCAATGCTTCTGATTGAATCGGCTGAGGATATGTTGCGGGCATTTTGAACCATCATATAACCGGCGAGCATATTTTTGGTGGTGTGATCGGACACAACAACCCCCTCTATAGAATTTGCACCCGCCATATTCTCTGTAGTTAGCACAACATCGGTCCCTTTATGGACCTTACTCAGATCAAAAGCA
>NZ_JBBJNI010000048.1:0-26808 GCF_037719425.1 Daejeonella sp.
GGCTCCAATCCCCGGAGTTTCCGGTAGGTCTAAGAAGTAACCTTCATAGGTAAGGCCACCAGTAACCGGATCTGCCAAATGCCCCAATAGGCAGGTATCAAGGTCAAAATATTTAATATTCTTGCAGGCATAAGCGAAATGCAAATTAGCGCTTAGAGCTATCCTGCTTTCCAGCATGCTTCCAATCATGCATGGGATGTTAGATTCGGCTGCAATTTTGTGGATCTTTAGTCCTTCATTTATCCCGCCTGATTTGGCAAATTTTATATTAATGTAATCGCAGCTCTGCGAATTAATGAGTTTTCTTGCGTCATGATGATTATAACAGCTTTCATCCGCCATAACCTTTATTGCAACATTTTTCCTTAATTCAGGCATCCTATCATCATACCAGGTTCGCATAGGCTGTTCGCAGAACTCTATATTTAACTCCTCCATACCATTCAGGCATTTCATAGCAGCATTGTAATCCCAGCCCTGGTTAGCGTCGATTCTTAAAATCATTTGAGGTCCTACAACTTCTCTTATCTTCCGCATTCTTTCCAGATCATCATCAGGGTTTTTGCCTAACTTAATCTTTAGAATAGTTGCGCCCTGTTTTTTATAACCTAAAGCCAGTTGGGCCATTTCGCCGGCAGTCCCAATTCCAATGGTCATGTCGGTTTCTACCGTGCGCTTCTCACCACCCAAAAATTTGTAAAGAGGTTGACCTGCAGCCTTTGCGGCAAGATCGTATAATGCCATATCAAACGCACTTTTAATAGTTGCGTTGTGTGCGGCTACATTATGAAGATCCTGGATCCGCCCTTCGATATCTGTCGCATCTTTGCCCTTCCACATTTTTGCAAATTCCCTCGCCATTGCGAGACATGTATCCTGAGTCTCTCCAACGATCATTGGAAACGCCGAACACTCGCCAACACCAAAATGTTCGGTATCCGTGTAGACTCGTATGAAAACATTTTGAGCGTAGTCCATAACTCCTGTGGCAATGACGAACGGTTCCATAGGAATGCTAAAACGATAGATATCAACGTGGGTGATCTTCATAACTTGATATAGGTTTTCGTGCCCGAAAGTAAGCTTTAACTTTTATGCAGAAAAATAATAAACTTAAACTTTAACATTTCAATTTCGTTAGTCTTTAATATATTATTTTAGAGCTTTCCGCATCAGTTGATCGCTTGCTTCGCTACTTTTGCGCTATAAATTTATTTTTGATGCCGAACAGATTAACAGACCAGACCTCACCTTACCTCCTTCAGCACGCTAATAATCCTGTCGATTGGTACCCATGGGGTCAAGAGGCCTTAGGCCGTGCCAGAGCAGAGAATAAGCTAATTCTTGTCAGCATCGGTTATTCAGCTTGCCATTGGTGCCATGTGATGGAACACGAGAGTTTTGAAGATCAGGAGGTGGCTCGTGTTATGAATGAGCATTTTATCTGTATCAAGATCGATAGAGAGGCGAGGCCGGATATTGATCAGATCTATATGAATGCAGTTCAATTGATGACCGGCAGCGGTGGGTGGCCATTGAACTGTTTTTGTCTTCCTGATCAAAGACCAATATACGGCGGAACGTATTTCAGAAAGCCAGACTGGATCAGCTTACTTGATAATCTGGCCGATTTTTGGAAAAATAAACCAAATGAAGCAGAGGAATACGCGATTCGTCTGACCGAAGGAATCCGGCAAAGCGAACAGCTAATACCCGTTAAATCCGATGCGGAATTTACTTTAAAAGATATCCAGGATATTTTTGAAACCTGGAAAAGGTCGTTTGACCTGGTAGAAGGCGGATATAATCGCGCCCCTAAATTTCCGCTGCCTAACAACTGGCAATTTATGCTGCGCTATGCGCATCTAATGAAAGACAATGCAGCTCATGTTGCTGTCAATATTACCCTTGAGAAAATGGCCTTCGGGGGTATTTATGATCAAATAGGTGGTGGCTTTGCAAGGTATTCCGTCGATGGTGAATGGCATGTTCCTCACTTTGAGAAAATGCTGTATGATAACGCACAACTTGTGTCCTTATATTCCGAAGCCTATCAATATACCGGGAATCAACTTTATAAAAATGTTGTTTACGAAACCTTGAAGTTTATCGAACGGGAAATGACATCCCCGGACACGGGCTTTTACTCTGCTCTTGATGCCGATAGCGAAGGGGTAGAAGGCAAATTCTACACGTTTACTAAAGATCAGATACAAAGTATTTTAGCTGAAGATGCAGATGTATTCAATATCTATTACAATATAACTGACGAAGGCAACTGGGAAGAGGAGCAGACCAATATCTTCTTAAGAAAATTGGATGATGCTGAACTAGGATCAAAACTCGGCATGAGTGACGAAGTCCTTAAGCGAAAGATTACAGATGCAAAGCAGAAAATATTTCAGGTACGTGCAGAGCGGATTCGTCCGGGACTTGACAACAAAATATTGGCATCATGGAATGGAATGATGCTTAAAGCATATACCGACGCATACCGTGTTTTTACGGATGATAAGTTTCTTCAAACAGCTTTAAAAAGCGCTGAATTTATAACCGGGAAGCTGTTATATGATGGGCGTCTTATCCGCGTTTATAGTTCTTCGGAAGCCTCTGACGCTTTCCTTGACGATTATGCTTTCGTCATTGATGGTCTGATCGGACTATATGAGTCTACGTTTAGTGAAAAATGGATAAGCCTTGCTAAACAACTAACGGAACATACAATCTCAGATTTTTATGACGAAGAAAGCGGCTTATTCTTCTATACATCAGCTAAAGGCGAGGAGCTGATAGCAAGAAAGCAAGAAATAACGGACAATGTTATCTCATCGTCCAATTCTGCTATGGCCCATAACCTTTTTAAATTGGGCCATTTCTTCCATGAGGACAATTATTTAAAGATTTCGGACCAAATGATCAGAACTGTTCAACCGCATATTATAAAGTACCCTTCAGGGTATTCTAATTGGGCCTCCCTGTTATTGTTCAGGATTTTAGGGATCTATGAAATTGCAATAACGGGTTCTATGGCAGAGCAGAGGCGCATTGACCTTGAGAAATATTATATTCCTAATAAAATTCTTTTGGGAGGAACATCAGGAACACTACCTTTGCTCCAAGATAAATGGCATATAGAAACAAAAATATATGTCTGCCAAAATAGATCGTGTTTGTTACCTGTTACAGAGGTAATTAGCGCCATGAACCAAATCGATAACTCAAGTACAACGCCGGGAAGCCAGGAATAAAGGCCATTTTCAGCATTACTTATTACTAAAAAACAATGAAAATTCAACCAAACAGCGTTGTTGCGCTGACTTATGATCTGTACACAAAAGAAAACGGCGAGGAAGTATTTGTTGAAAAAGCAGATGAGCAGAATCCCCTGGTATTTCTTTATGGCGTGGGAATGATGTTGCCAAAATTTGAAGAGAATTTGCAAGACTGTTCAGCAGGTGATACGTATGATTTTCATCTCGTTACAGCAGATGCCTACGGAACGAAAGATGAGAATGCTATCGCCGAACTTCCAATAGATATGTTTGGAGAAATGGAAAAGCCAGAGATCGGCTCTGTACTTCCTTTGCAGGACAATGAAGGAAATAATTTCCGTGCTCAAGTGAAGGCTGTATCTGATGCTGCTGTAACAGTAGATTTGAATCATCCAATGGCCGGTCAGGAGTTACATTTTATCGGAAAGATCATTTCTGTGAGAGAAGCCACTGCTGAAGAGCTTGATCACGGCCATGCCCATGGTGCTGACGGTCACGCCGGACATTAAAAGCAAAGAATAATTTTATTATAGGGGATGCACTAATCATGCTTCCCCTTTTTTATTATCCGCAGGATCGATGGATTGTTTTGCTTACAAATTAATTAATACTAAAAAATCATGTGTTCTTCATTTTGTGGAAATAATTTTATTCCAATATTCAAAATAAGATGTTGTTTTCAGAATCCTCTAATCGGGTTTCCAGGCCTTGTTATGTCTTTTTAAATGCATAAATTGCAGGATCAAAATTTATCTATACTGAAATATTTTATGAAAAGTACAATCCAGCTCCTATGTTACTTGTTAATTTCCATTAATGCTTTTAGTCAATCGCCAGATGCGGGAATAGCAATTATTCCTCAGCCAGTTTCAATTGTTAAAGGTGCAGGACATTTCACACTTCCTAAAAACGTTGTAATTCAGGCAGCAAATACACCGGAACTAACGCAAACAGTAGCGCTTCTTCGTGAAAGATTATCAGAATCAACAGGCTATAAGGTCATCTCAGTAACCTCTTCTGCGAGTCCAACAATTAAACTCCAGTTAAATGCTCAGCCTGACTCCAAACTAGGTAATGAGGGATATAGTTTATCAGTAACGCCTGCTCATGTAATTATCAAGGCGAACAAAGCTGCAGGGCTCTTTTACGGTGCTCAAAGCCTGATTCAATTATTTCCTGAGGAAATTGAAAGCAAAGTTCACGTTAATAGGGCAAGCTGGTCAATTCCGGTTGCAGAAATAATGGACTATCCAAAATTAGGCTGGAGAGGTTTGATGTTCGACGTCGCCCGCCATTTTTTCACGAAGGATGAAGTCAAACAATATATCGATGCCATGGCGCGATATAAATATAATTTACTTCACCTGCATTTAACGGATGATGAAGGATGGAGAATTGAGATCAAAGGTTTGCCAAAGCTTACGGAAGTAGGTGCGTGGCGTGTGAACAGAACAGGAACATTTGGTGATTTCATCCCCCCAACAGCAAGTGAGGCTCGCGACTACGGCGGTTTTTATACTCAGGAGGATATCAAGGAATTGGTTAAGTACGCCAAGGATCGCTTCATAGATATTATGCCCGAAATAGATGTACCCGGGCATAGCCTCGCGGCGATCGCTGCATATCCTGAGCTTTCCTGCACACCTGAGGCGGTAAATTACAAGCCGCGTTCCGGCGAGAAGATTATGGATTGGTCGGGTGGCGCTCCTCCAAAAGCATTAATTGATAATACCCTATGCCCCGCGAATGAAAAGGCCTATGTTTTCATGGACACGGTAATAACGCAGATAGCAAAGCTTTTCCCGTTCGAATATATCCATTTAGGAGGCGACGAAGCCCCAATTAATTACTGGCAAAAAAATGACCAGGTTAAGGCTCTTATGGCCCGTGAAGGGATGAAGAAAATTCAGGAAGTCCAGGGTTATTTTACAAAGAGGGTGGAGAAAATCGTGGAATCTAAAGGTAAAAAATTGATGGCCTGGGATGAAGTTCTTGAAGGCGGAGTCAGCCAGTCGACAGCTGTGATGAGTTGGAGAGGAATGAAATATGGTATTGAGGCCGCGCATGATAAACATCAGGTTGTAATGAGCCCTACCACATTTGCATACCTTGACTATATGCAATCTGACGTGATCTCTGAGCCTAAGGTTTATGCATCGCTGCGATTGAATAAATCGTATGAATTTGAGCCCGTTCCGGATGGTGTTGATCCGCAATATATAAAAGGTGGGCAGGCAAATTTGTGGACCGAACAGATTTATAACATACGCCAGGCTGAGTATATGACATGGCCTAGGGGTTTAGCCATTGCTGAATCTGTTTGGTCACCTAAAGGGAAAAAGAACTGGCCCGAATTTTTTAACAGAGTTGAAAACCACTTTAAGCGTTTGGATCTTGCTGAGATTAAATATTCACCAAGTGTTTACGACCCGATATTTAAAGCGACCAAAACTCCCGATAATAAATTGAAGATCGAGCTGAGCACGGAAGTGTCGGGATTGGATGTTTATTACAGCTTTGATAATTCCTTCCCTGATAAGTTCTATCCTAAATATGCCACCCCTTTAATAGCACCGATTGATGCTTTCCAGATGAAGCTTATTACTTACAAAAATGGAAAGCCAGTTGGAAGAATGCTGACCATGCCGATCTCTGAGTTGAAAACAAGAGCGAGACTCTAATTAATATTCCGAGGAAGCTCAGGTTTGGGTTTGCAATAATTTAACGGGGACCACTCGCTAAGGAGCTGGTCCCTTTTTATTAATACACTAAGCCGGAAAATAAGGCGAGACCAAGTGCCTGAAGGATGATGAATTAGCCTGAAAACAACTGTCTTAAAAGCCGTCTTGGAACCGTCTTAGAACCGTCTAAGCTTCGCTTGACAATACGGACTGCCTGACAAACGATCTGTTTGCAACGGATTTTCTTCAATTACACTAAGGTAAAAAAGCCTTTGAATCATCAATGGCTTTTCCTGTCGTTGGTACCGCGAAGATCAGGCTAACGAATACAGCTCCTCACGTTGTTGTTTAACGGTATCGCTGTTGATGTACTCATCATATGTCATAAGTTTATCAATGATACCACCTGGAGTGAGCTCAATAATTCTGTTCGCTACCGTTTCAGTAAGCTCATGATCTCGTGAAGTGAACAAGATAACTCCTTTAAAATCCTTCATTCCGTTATTCAGCGCTGTAATCGATTCGAGGTCAAGGTGGTTGGTAGGCTCATCAAACATCAGCAAGTTGGCCTGCTGTAGCATCATTCTTGAGAACATGCAACGCATTTTCTCGCCTCCCGAAAGAACGGACGATTGCTTTAAAACTTCTTCACCGGAGAACAGCATACGTCCTAAAAATCCACGAATAAATTGCTCGTCTTTGTCGCCTTCAGAATACTCACGTAACCAATCGACAAGATTCGTGTCTTTTCCTTTAAAATAATCTGAATTGTCATTTGGAATGTCGGCGGTATTAATGGTAACACCCCATTTGAATTCGCCTTTGTAATCCTTGTCTCGTCCAGAAAGGATATCGTAAAAAGCTGTGGTTGCTAAACTGTTTTCAGACAGAATGGCGATCTTATCACCTTTGTTAACCATCAGGTTAATGCCTGAAAATAAGATCTCACCATTTAGTTCTTTCCTCAGGTTTTGAATTTGTAAAATCTGGTCGCCAGCTTCACGTCCCTGATGATTGAAAATAATTCCGGGGTACTTCCGGTTAGATGGTTTTATCTCATCGATATTGATCTTGTCTAATGCTTTTTTTCTGCTCGTTGCCTGTTTTGACTTAGACGCGTTCGCGCTGAATCTGCGAATAAATTCCTGCAATTCTTTTACTCGCTCTTCAGTCTTTTTATTTTGATCAGAGCGTTGTTTTAATGCCAGCTGACTTGATTCATACCAGAATGTATAATTCCCGGTATAAATGGTCATTTTGCTGAAATCTATATCCAGAACATGGGTACAAACAGTATCCAGAAAGTGCCTGTCGTGAGAAACAACCAAAATGATTCCTTCATAAGATGCAAGAAAATCTTCCAGCCATGCGATCGTTTGAATGTCCAAATCGTTGGTAGGCTCATCCAGTAACAGGATGTCAGGTTTCCCAAATAAGGCTTGAGCTAACAATACCCTTACTTTTTGATTACCGTCGAGATCTTTCACAAGGCTGTAGTGAAATTCTTCCTTAATGCCTAGATTGCTGAGCATAGTCGCGGCGTTATTTTCCGCATTCCAGCCATCCATTTCAGCGAAAATATTTTCAAGCTCACCAGCGCGTTCGCCATCCTGCTCATTAAAATCTTCCTTGGCATAAAGTGAATCTTTTTCTTTCATCACCCTGTACAGCTCTTTGTGGCCCATCATTACAGTTTCGATAACAGGAAATTCATCAAAAGCGTAGTGATTCTGACTTAAAACCGCCATCCGTTCTCCTGGAGTAAATGAAACTGATCCTGAAGAAGGGTCTATTTCTTTTGAAAGGATTTTCAAAAACGTAGATTTACCAGCGCCATTTGCGCCAATAATTCCATAGCAATTCCCTTGTGTGAATTTTAAGTTTACCTCTTCAAAGAGTGTGCGCTTACCGAAACGTAATGATAGATTTGATACTGTAATCATGATTTGAAATAAAGTGCAAAGGTATGGAAATTCAACGAAAATTAAAAGGTTTGGGACCGATACCTTGGTGGCCAGTTAACTGATTTTAATATGAATCTAAACGGGAAGGAAAATTGTAATAATTATTTAATAGCCGTGTGCAATAGTCTTTTTAAATACGCTTCTTTGTTTAATGTCTGACATCAAAGAAAAACTTCATCGCATGTGCATGGACTATGTTGAAGAGCGAATTGCCACTGCTCAGCACGCAATTACTGCTGCCCGTGAATCAGCAAATGATGATACGAAGAGCAGTGCGGGAGATAAGTATGAGACTGGAAGAGAAATGATGCAGCAGGAGATAGATCGAAACAGGAAGCAGCTGGAAGAATCTCAAAAATTAAAACTGGTATTAGAGCAAATTGATCCGGTAAAACCAACAGATATAGTTCAGAACGGTAGTCTTGTCATTACAAATTATGGTAAATTCTACATCAGCATCAGCCGTGGACAAATCTCCGCGGAGGATAGTAATTATTTTGCTGTTTCTTCAGTGTCACCAATAGGGCTTAAATTGATGAAACAGAAAGCAGGTTTTGAATTTGATTTCAATGGAAAATTATTCCGGATTGAAAAGGTTGAATAACTTATTCTTCTTTCCTCTCTTTTTGGGGCATAGTTTTATCCAGCCAATTTTTAGCCTCTGCCGTTAACGCGATTCGTCGATTTGAAAAGGCATGGTCGGTATTCCAGATCTTATAAGTAAAATTCTTTTTCTTGTTGAACTGCGTAAAACCCTGGTTGTTCATATGCTCATCAATTACCAATAGTGGCTTTTGGGCAGTCGCAATTAAAGCTTCAATATTATATTGGTTTTTATCTTTTAAGAGATCATTAAGGAATTTATTTGGGTCGCAGTTCAACATACCCAAACTTGATAAATATTCTTTTAAACCTATCAGGTTTCCCTCGGCACCTTTCCCCTGGAGCAGTGTATAAGGATTAAAAACAGAAATGCCGATAACACTTTTTACCCTTGGATCCTTTAGGCCTGCAATTAAAGCGAAGCCGGCACCCATGCTATGTCCGAACAAGGCTATGCGATCCTTATCAACCCTTAGGTTGCTGCCGTTAGTTGAATCTGTGACATAATCTAAAACAGATTTCACATCATCCAGTGAATTTTGAAAGCCAAACGTGCCTTTGCTGCCCCATGCCCCACGATAGTTGAAGTAAATGACATTATAGCCTCCACGTCTAATGCTTTGTGCCAGATCCAGGCTGCGCTCATTTCCCGGAAGCCCATGAAGGAGGATTACTGTTGGATGAGGGCCTTTACCATCAGCGGTGTAAGCAAAGCCATACATGTTTGAGCCCGAAGAGGGTATTGCTAATTCAACCTGCCCGCCCGGATAAAACTCATCAGGCTTGAAGTCATTGTCCAGATACTTGTCGTCTGGTTTGGTTAAGTTCTCCGCGCCTGATTTGCATGATGTGATTAAGGATAATGTTAAAATAGAGATAAGAAGATAACCGCAAATAAGCTTCATAGAGGTGTAGATGGTTTTTTCAAATAGTCAAGCATAAAAAAGGGCTTAAGTATTATACTTAAGCCCTTCTAATATAATGTTTTTTTCTATTGAACTTTAAAATCTACTTGAGTGTCAGCCCAGGCAAGAGAAACTTTGCCTCCGTTGTCGATATTGAACGTCATCATTTCAGTAAACTTATTAGTCTTGCCTGATTTTACGTTAACACGCAGAACATCTTCGTCGGCTTTATATATGGTTCCCCATTGATTCCATGTTTTATTAAAGATTACTGTCCATTCCTTCTCACCGGGAATACTGTAAATACTGTATTTACCTGCAGGCAGTGTTTTACCTTCGATTTTTACGTCCTTGGAAGTTTCGAAGACTGTCGCTTCATTAGCACCGGTTCGCCATACCTTACCAGTGGGGGTAAGGATTTCCATTGACCGTCCTTTTACTGATGGTTGACTATAATCAATTGAAATTGCTGCGCCTGATGAAAGAGTCTGAGATACTTTGGCCGGCGGGCTTGGTCTCTTGCTTTTATCCTTTTGTGCTGATGCATTGAAGCTTGTAATCAGGCCCGCGATCAGGGTTAAAATGAATATTCTTTTCATAATTGTTTTTTTTACTTTACTAATATAACGGATTTAGAAATATTCATTATTTCTGAACGGAATTGTTACTTCTTTAAAAACTCTTAACAATGCTATTGTGCAAAGTCTTTGTATTCCAGTATCCGCTGGCAATGATCCTGCGAATGGTGAATAATGGATCATTCTCATCTCGTTTTTCGGCGAGTATATACGCTGAACTGAATCCTCTCTTTTTTAACTCAGGAATCGCTTCTTTATTCCACAGACCAAATGGATATGCAAAATATTTTATGTCTTTGCCAGTTACTTCCTGAAGCGTCTTGGTTGGTTTTTCGATCTGTGTTACCCAATCCTCACCCTGATATTTCTTTACATTTTGATGGTCGTAAGTATGTGAACCGATTACATGGCCGGCGTCCGACATTTTCTTCACCTGCTCCCTGCTCAGATAATTAGGCCTGCCAAGGGATACGGTCATGATAAAAAAGACTCCTTTAAACCCATATTTCTTAAGTTCTGGCATTGCTACTGTCCATTGGTCGAGCTTTGTGTCATCGAAGGTAAGCATGATCGGTTTTTTCGGCAGTTTAGCACCGTAAGCCAAATAGTTATATAATTGATCTGGTAACACGGTATTGTAACCGCTGTCTGCAAGCATTTTCATTTGCGACTTAAACTCGGCAGTGGGCACGATGTAATCGCGGCCAACTTTTCCATCTGATGCAATCCAGTTCCTGATTTGGTGGTAACAAAGAACTGGTACCTGCGGGCGGGCTAAGATTTCGGCCGCACTGGCAATCTTCCCTTTTTGTTGAGGGACGTTTTCTTCTGTAATTCCATCCTGTGCAACAGGTTCATCTACACCCTGAACTTCAAGGCTGTCGGAATTGGTTTTGGATTTTGAATTAGATTGACAGGCTGATATCAGAACGACTGCTGAAAGAAATAGCGGGATTAATTTTTTGATCATGTTTGAAAACGTAAGTATTCGAGGTTTGTTTTTATGCTTGCGAAAATAAATAAAATGTATTCGATTTTAAGCAACTACCTTTGCCTCATGGTAGAGAAAGTTTTAAAAAATCTAAAGATTGCTAAACTAAATGAGATGCAGCGGGCGGCGATTAAGGCAGCTTCAAATAACGATATTATTCTCCTCTCACCAACCGGATCCGGGAAGACAATCGCATTTCTTCTTCCAGTCCTTTCAAATTTGAATCAAGATTCAACAGGTGTGCAAGCCATGATCCTGGTTCCATCGCGCGAACTTGCGCTGCAGATTGAACAGGTATTCAAAGCAATGGGCACCGGTTTTAAAGTCAATTGCTGCTATGGGGGACATCCTGTAAGAACAGAGAAAAATAATCTGGTTCAAGCGCCAGCCGTCCTTATTGGCACCCCCGGCCGTATGGCTTACCATTTACGGAATGAGAATCTTAACCCAGACTCAATTCATTCTCTGGTTCTTGATGAATTCGATAAAGCCCTCGAATTTGGATTTGCCGAAGACATGGAATTTATCATCCGGAGGATGAAAAATCTAAAGCGTAGGATACTCACGTCAGCGACAAAAATGAAGGAGATACCAACCTTTGCGGGAATGCACAAACAGGTTGAAGTAGATTTTTTAAAGGATAATACGGTTGTTCCTGATCTCAAAATAAAAAGAATTGTGTCAGAGGCAGCCGACAAGCTTGAAACACTTTTTTCACTGATCTGTAAAATAGGAGATAAAGCAACATTAGTTTTTTGTAACCATCGGGAGGCAGTCGACCGGATTAGCGGCGTTTTATGGGATATGGGTCTCGACCATGGAATATTTCACGGCGGAATGGAGCAGGAAGATCGTGAAAAGGCACTGTTAAAGTTCAGAAATGGCAGCTACAGGATACTTATCACCACAGATCTGGCTTCCAGGGGTCTTGATATTCCTGAGATTGAATATGTTGTGCATTATCAGCTTCCTCACAATGAGGAGGCGTTTTTACATCGGAACGGGCGTACAGCGCGAATGAACGCGAAGGGGACGGCTTATGTTATATTGACCGAAGAAGAAAATCCTGCGTTTCTGACAGATAAAACTGAACTTGAAGAAATTAAACAAAGCGACACTGTTCCTGAAAACACACCCTGGGTTACTTTATACATTGGAGCAGGAAAAAAGGATAAGATAAATAAAATAGATATTGTAGGACTTTTATTGCAAAAGGGAAAACTTCAAAAGGAAGAACTTGGTCTGATTGAAGTTCAGGACTTCTCGTCCTACGCTGCCGTCAACAGATCGAAAGTTGAAAAAACATTAAAGCTGATCAAAGACGAAAAAATAAAGAATAAGCGTGTTAAAATAGAAATTTCAAGATAAAATGAGCAATAACGATATCATGAAAAAGCTTCGTGTAGCTCTCAAGCTAAACGATCAGGAGATAGTAGATATTCTAAAGCTGGCAGATTTTGCCATCACTAAATCTGAACTGGCGGCGATCTTTCGCAATAAGGAGCATGAGAATTTTAAGCCTTGCGGCGACCAAATTCTTCGGAATTTCCTCAACGGGTTAATTATTCACAAAAGGGGACCTAAGCCCTAGAAGCTCTTCAACACCCTTTTTTGGAACAATCCTGGCTTTTAGCTGTTGTATTGATATAAACTTAATATCATGGCAACTGAAGATAAAAACAGCGGTTTTACAGAAAACAACTCTGATAACACCAGAAATAATAACGGAACAATTGGCGGAGCCGGGGGAGTAAAAAAGGAGCCTAAGGGCAGCTTCCATAAGATGACTGAACGAGCTAAAGTTCCTGAGGCAAATGAGCGCGGCATCCGCGAAAACGAGGAGAACCACATGATTGGTGATCAGAAATACGAGGGCGGAGCATATGCAGAGAATGAGGTTGACCCAAATAAACCGGGAAGTCAGAATCCTGAAGGTAAGAACATTAAATATCCCAAAGAAGGATACAACCATATAGACAATCCCGGAGGGACTTCAGAAGAAGAACTCGATAAGAATAATTAATCTGTTTTTGAAGATATTTTAAGGCTATTTTCCAGGCATGGGAAATAGCTTTTTTTATGCTCAAGAATTTTTTCATTGCCAAAGGTTTTACTACCTTCCTTTCATTAATTAATAAAGATTGATATTATTTCCCCGGAACAGTGGCTCTTTTTAATCCAAAACACATCAAAGGAACAAGTTTACAGATCGGTATTTATTCCGCAATTACGGTCTTCCTGACTTATACGATGGTATTCGGTTTCAGAAAATCATTCACGGTCGCAACGTTCGATGGTATTGCAATAGCCGGATATAGTTATAAAACTATTTTGGTTCTTAGCCAAATGCTGGGTTATATGCTGGCAAAATTTTATGGTATAAAATATATTTCCGAGCTGAAACGCAGCGGGCGGGGGAGAATCATCCTGTTGCTTACAGGTATATCCTGGCTTAGCTGGCTTTTCTTCGCTATGGTACCCCCTCCGTATAATATCGCATTTCTATTTATAAACGGATTCCCCCTTGGAATGCTATGGGGAGTGGTTTTTTCGTATGTCGAAGGCCGGAGAAGCACTGACTTTATCGGAGCAACCCTCGCAGTCAGCTTTATATTTGCATCTGGTTTTGTTAAGACCGTTGGCGCGTGGCTGCTCGTGACTTTTAATATTTCTGAATTCTGGGTGCCATTCTACACGGGTCTGGTTTTCGCAGGTCCGCTGCTGATCTTTGTATATATGATGGAGAAGATTCCCGATCCGGATAAGGAAGATGTTATTGCCCGCACCCACAGGGAACCCATGTCTGCTGAGGACAGAAAGGCCTTCATAAAAATGTTTTTGCCTGGTTTGGCGGCTTGTATACTAATTTACTGTTTCGCAACGATCTTCCGCGATATCCGCGATAATTTTGGTGCTGAAATGTGGAAGGAGATGGGCTTTTTCGACAAGCCGGAACTCTTTGCACAAACGGAGATTCCTATAACCATTGTAGTTCTCGTTCTTGTTGGAAGCATGGTGCTTATAAAAAATAGCTTCAAAGCATTTATGTTGTCACACATTTTTATATCCCTTGGATTTATCTGTGCTGGAATATCCTCTTATCTTTTCGTAGAGGGCAACCTTGCTCCAATTTGGTGGATGACTTTGGTAGGGTTGGGTTTATATATGGTTTATATACCCTTCAACTCAGTATTTTTCGACAGGCTTATCGCAACATTTAAACATGCAGGAAATGTCGGGTTTCTGATCTATTTGGCTGACTCCTTCGGCTATATTGGGAGTGTCGGCGTACTGATGAGCAAAGAAATTTTTAAGGTTAAGCTTAACTGGGTGACCTTCTTTTCGAACAGTGTGATCGTGTTGTCGATGGCGGGATTAGCTTTGACAATATTTTCTGCCATTTACTTTGTTGGGAAATACCGGACATTTGCATTAACTCCGGAAACAGGTAAAAAGGAGATTTAGTCTTAGTTTAAATTCACTGGCAATTTGTTTAATGAATAGTATAATAGAGCAAGTACTGGACAAATATGGGTATGCTGCTGACGAGGTTAAGTCGGAGAAGTACGGAACAGGTCATATAAACTCCACTTACCTGATCTCGGTTTCAGGAAAGGATCAAAAATGTATATTACAAAGCATCAATCAGAATGTATTCAAAGATCCTTTAATCATCGCTGAAAATGTTCGATTAGTAGGAAGCTATCTAAAGGAGAATTATCCTTCATATCTTTTTGTCGGATCAATCCCGACAAGTAGCGGAGAGGAAATGGCGTTTGTGGATGGGACGTATTGGCGCTTGACATACTTTATAGCCAATTCTATAGCATATGACACCTTAAGCGATCCAAGACAGGCTTATGAAGCTGCCGAACAGTTTGGTAAGCTTAGCAAATTTCTCGATGGATTTGATGCATCATTGCTGCGGCCGAGTATCCCGGGTTTTCATGATCTGAACCTGCGTTTCGATCAGTTTAAAGAAGCACTTAATAATGCCGATGCCGGACTCAAATCAAGAGCATCCGAGCAAATTGAAAAAGCATTAAGGCATAGTTTTATAGTTGATTACTTCAATTCGTATAAAAACTCAGCTGATTTTCCTGATCGGGCGATGCACCATGATACCAAGATCAGTAACATGCTTTTTGATAAGACGACGAATGAAGGCATTTGCGTTATTGA
Organism: Daejeonella sp.; assembly: GCF_037719425.1. Classification (GTDB taxonomy): domain Bacteria; phylum Bacteroidota; class Bacteroidia; order Sphingobacteriales; family Sphingobacteriaceae; genus Daejeonella. The sequence goes on from NZ_JBBJNI010000048.1 coordinate 15,177, forward strand.
TCTTGATACGCTAATGGCTGGTAAGTTCATTTCAGATCTGGGAGACATGATGCGGACTTATCTCTGCGCCTTTTCAGAGAATGAGCCTGATATGGATAAGATATTTATAAGGATCGAGTATTTCGAAGCAATCGTTAAAGGCTATTTAAAAGAGATGGGCTCAATTCTAACAGCTACAGAAAAGGAACTGATACTTTTCTCGGGAAAGTATCTGATTTATATGCAGGCGTTAAGGTTCCTGACCGATTATCTAAATGAAAATGTTTATTACCCAGTTATCTATCCTGAGCAAAATCTTGTGCGAACGGTAAATCAATTCAAATTACTGTCAGAATTTTTTAATAAGGAGAAAATACTTCAGGGTATCGTGGATAATTGTTTAAATAGTTGATTTTCTGGCTGATAAACTACTGCTTTCGGCACGCTGTCTTTTCATGACAATTCTCAAAAATCCATCAGGCATATTATAATTAACATTTTTATATATTTATATATTGCAATTAATTAACTAATTTGCATAAAACACATAAACTATTTTAATAACTAAACAATTAATTTAATGGAAACCGGTACAGTAAAATTTTTCAACGAGTCCAAAGGATTCGGATTTATTACCCAAGAGGATGGCAAGGAAATTTTCGTTCACGTTAGTGGACTTAAGCAGGATATAAGACAAAATGATAAAGTAGAATTCGAAGTAGAAGAAGGTAAAAAAGGCCTTAGCGCTGTTAATGTAAGATTAGCTTAATTCTATTACTTTAAAGATTACATCCTAAAAAGGAAAAAGCAGCTTTGATCCAGATCAAAGCTGCTTTTTTTTAGAATCAATTTTGTTTACGCAGATGGCTCTTTTTCTGCTTTATCTGAATTGAGGAATACAAACTGATTGTCAAACATATCAAGCTTTATTCTGCTGTCTTTGTCAACTTTTCCAGAAAGAATATCTTTTGACAGCTCATTCAGGATCTTTTTCTGAATAACCCTTTTTAACGGCCTTGCACCAAATTGAGGGTCATAACCAAGCTGAGCCAGCCAGTCTAAAGCCTCTTCAGAAGCCTCGATCTCTATTCCCATCTCAGCAAGGGTATCCTGGACGCCTTTAAACTGAAGGGAAACAATATCTCTTAACTCCTCACGGTTAAGCGGGGTGAACATGATCAGCTCGTCAATCCGGTTTAAGAATTCCGGACGAATAGTTTGCTTTAAAAGGTCAAACAACTCGTTTTTTGTTTTGGCAACAACTTCTTCACGGTTCTCTTCGTCAAGATCTTTGAAGTTTTCCTGTATCAGATGTGAACCGATATTAGAGGTCATAATGATGATCGTATTTTTAAAATCAACCACCCTGCCTTTGTTGTCTGTTAGTCTTCCATCATCCAGGACCTGAAGCAGGATATTAAAGACGTCCGGATGTGCCTTTTCAATCTCATCAAGCAGAATTACAGAATATTGTTTTCTGCGGACCGCTTCAGTAAGCTGCCCGCCTTCGTCGTACCCAACATATCCCGGAGGCGCGCCAATAAGCCTTGATACCGAATGCCTTTCCTGATATTCACTCATATCGATGCGGATCATCGCATGTTCATCATTGAAAAGGTAGTCGGCCAAGGCTTTTGCTAACTCTGTTTTCCCCACACCAGTCGTACCAAGGAAAATAAAGGAACCGATTGGCTTGCGTTTGTCCTGAAGACCAGCTCTCGAGCGTCTGATTGCATCCGAAATCGCTTCGATGGCTTCATGCTGACCTGCAACACGCTTATGGAGCTCCTGTTCCATGTGAAGCAGCTTTTCACGCTCACTTTGTATCATCTTGGTAATTGGGATTCCAGTCCAGCGAGATACCACACCAGCAATATCGTCGGAAGTTACTTCTTCTTTCAGCATTCGGTTGTCAGACTGAGTTTCTTCCAACTGCTTTTTCAATTGCTCTGCCTGATCCTGAGCCTCTTTGATCTTTCCATATCGAAGCTCGGCTACTTTCCCATAATCACCGGCACGTTCCGCCTGATCTGCCTCAAGTTTAAAGTTTTCAATCAGCTCTCCCTGGTTGTTTAATGAATCAACGAGGTCCTTCTCAGCCTGCCAGCGAGCTTTTAAGGAGTCACGTTCGCTGGACATATTGGCGATCTCTTCAGAGAGCTCTTTCACCTTTTTGTCGTCATTCTCCCGTTTGATCGCTTCCTTTTCAATCTCAAGCTGCATAATCTTTCGGTTAAGTTCATCCACAGCTTCCGGAACGGAGTCCATCTCAAGGCGTAATTTTGAAGCTGCTTCATCCATCAGGTCAATGGCCTTGTCCGGAAGAAAGCGGTCGGAAATATACCGCTGAGATAATTCAACAGCTGCAATGATCGCCTCATCTTTGATCCTTACTTTGTGGTGTGTTTCATAGCGTTCTTTCAAACCACGAAGGATTGAAATAGCATCCTGAGTATTAGGTTCATCTACAGTCACCTTCTGAAACCGACGTTCAAGGGCTTTATCCTTTTCAAAATACTTTTGATATTCGTTCAGGGTAGTTGCACCGATGGCACGCAGCTCGCCTCTTGCAAGAGCTGGTTTCAAAATATTAGCTGCATCCATGGCACCTTCACCGCCACCAGCGCCAACAAGCGTATGGATCTCGTCGATGAAAAGAATGATCTCACCATCACTTTGGGTAACTTCCTTAATAACTGCTTTCAGGCGCTCTTCAAACTCCCCTTTATATTTTGCTCCCGCTATCAGGGCTCCCATATCGAGTGAGTATACAGTTTTAGATTTCAGATTCTCGGGAACATCTCCCTGGATCACACGGAAAGCGATACCCTCCGCAATTGCTGTTTTACCAACACCCGGTTCTCCAATTAGAATTGGGTTATTCTTGGTACGGCGCGAAAGGATCTGGATAACACGCCTTATTTCTTCGTCACGGCCAATTACCGGATCAAGTTTACCAGATTCGGCATATTCATTAAGATTGCGGGCGTATTTATTTAAAGCATTGTATGTTGCTTCAGCGTTCTGATCGGTCACTCTTGTGTTCCCCCGGAGCTCTGTGATTGCTTTTTTAAGATCTTTTTCATTTACCCCAGCGTCTTTAAGGATAGAGCTTACTTTGTCGCCGGTTCCCAGCAGGCCTAGAAGAACGTGCTCTACCGAGACGAACTCATCCTTAAATTCCTTGAGATAAGTTTGAGCTTTTTGAAGCGCGCTATTTCCCCCGGATGATAAATAGATTTCGCTCCCACTGACTTTTGCGAAGCTCTGGATCTGGGCGTCAATGACTTCGGAAATGCGGTTAATATTAACGTTTAGTTTTTTTAGCAGGTAACTGATGACGTTCTCATCAACGGTTAATAAGCCTTTTAATATATGAGCGGTTTCAATAGCTTGCTGCTGATTGCCTGATGCTATTTCGGAAGCTTTTTGGATAGCCTCCTGTGTTTTGATCGTGAAATTGTTAAGATTCATATGATCTTAATGTCAAAACAAAGACCAGTTGGGTTTAGTTCTCAGGGACCTGAAATTTTGTCTGTTGGAAATATTTAGAACTGAATAAATGTCTGATATCTAATGAATTAATCGGAAATATTGTCGTTAACTTCTAATGGTTATGGAAGTAATAATTACTTCCATACTCATACCTAATCAATATTCGATTATCCGAATTACATCCTTGATTAAGGGAAATGTGTTTTCGCGAACCAGCATGAAATCACCTGCAGCTAACCACCTCGCATCTGTAATCCCTTCTTCGATCTGGGGAATAAGATTGGGTTGATTATTTGCTCTCATCCAATACCAAACCGTTTTCTTGATGACCGGAACACCATATACTTCGTAAATATGATAGGTTTTACAGATCTTTTCGTTGCTGCTATCGATTTTTATTCCACATTCCTCCTCGACTTCACGAACTGCAGCTACTCTGAATGACTCGCCCTTATCCAGCTTGCCTTTAGGCAAATCCCATTTTCCCTTTCTGAAAATGAATAAATACTTGTTTTCTTCATTGCTTACGAGCCCGCCTCCGGCCTTTATCATCTGCATAGATTTCCTGATCTTTTTAAATACATCCATGGAATCTCTTGCCAGTAGTAAAAAGGTTTTTGGGGTGTCCTGGTCCTTTACACTGCTGTAGAATTTGGAAAACTTGAATCCCTTTAGTTTAACTTCCTGATAATCTTCTATATCCGGCGGTATTGAGTCGGCAAGGATTAAAATGGTTTCATTGATATATATTTTATAAATTTGGGCCATGACTAATAAGGGTGAGATTGAACAAAAAGTAGCTGAATTCCTTCTGCAAATTAAAGCAATTAAATTACAACCGAATAATCCATTTACGTGGGCTTCCGGATGGAAATCTCCAATATATTGTGATAATCGTATAACGCTTTCTCATCCCTCTATCAGGACTTACATCCGTCAGAAATTAACACAACTTGTGCAGGAAGAGTTTGGGTCGGTATCGGTTATAGCTGGGGTTGCGACTGCAGGTATCCCTCAGGGAGCACTGGTGGCCCAGGAACTGGGGCTTCCATTTATTTATGTTCGCTCTAAGGCTAAGGAGCATGGTACAGGCAGCCTGATCGAGGGAGAATTTTCACCAGGCCAGCGCGTGGTTGTTGTAGAAGATCTTATCTCAACAGGAAAAAGCAGCCTGCAGGCTGTTAGTGCATTGCGCGAAGCGGGTTGTGAAGTTGCTGGACTTGTCGCTATCTTCAACTACGGATTTGACGCTGCGGAGGAAAATTTCAAGAATGCCAGGTGCCCTTTCTTCACATTATCTAATTATAACGCACTGATCGATTACGCGCAGAAGCATAACTTTGTCCTTGAAGAAGATTTAAGGTTATTGCGTAAGTGGCGTGAAGATCCGCAGGGCTGGGGAGATACCATTAAAACTAAGATATGACCATCATCGAAAGTAAGGTAACGGTAAATAAGCCTGTAGAAAAGGTTTATGAATTCTTGTCAGATCTTAACAACCATCAGCAACTGATGCCAGAAAATATTTACAACTGGTCATCAACACCAGACGAAGCAAAGTTTACCATTCAAAATATGGCTAAACTGGCACTTAAAGTTTCTTCGCGCAAAAAAAATGAAGAAATAATCGCTATCCCATCTGAGGAAGCCCCGTTTGCATTGGAGTTAAAATGGTCAGTTAGAGATAAAGGCAATGGTAAAACTGAAGCACATTATGCGATCTCAGCAGAGCTCAACATGATGATGAAGATGCTGGCGGCAGGCCCTCTGCAAAAACTGGTGGATCATGAAACAGCAGCTCTGAAGAAGGTACTGGAAGCCTAGATATTGTTTAGAGGAGATCAAACGCCTCTTTTGGTATAAACTGCTTCACATCACCATTATTTCTCATAATGTCGCGAACGATCGTCGAGCTGATCGAAGAGTAACCTGGTTTGCTTACTATGAAAATGCTTTCTATTTCAGGGACTAAAGCATGATTCATTTGTGCGATAGCTTTTTCATATTCAAAATCTGAAACTGTACGGATACCTCTTATCATATAAGCAGCCCCGATTTTCTTACAGAATTCTACAGTAAGGCCTTCATAAGTTGCGACCTCCACTTTTTGTTCATCTGCAAAAACGGCTTCCAGCATTCCTTTTCTCCGGCCTATATCTAAAAACGCCGCTTTGGTGCTATTCAAGCCAATGCCGATCACAACCTTATCAAATAATGGAATTGCACGGCGCAAGATATCAACGTGAGCTTTCGTCACCGGATCAAACGAGCCAGGAAATAAGGCGATCTTCATATTATAAAGTTAAAGGATAAAAGTGCTAATAAACAAAAGTTGGGGAGTAATTAATAGGGTTTATTTATGTGCAAAAAAGCTGAATGATGAAGAGCCATATTTTCTTTGTTCAATAAAATGAGGATCGTTATTGATCTTTTTCATGCTGTGATGCTCAACGATAAGGACTCCGTCTGGTTTTAGAATATTCCTTCTGAATACAATGGGAGCCATCTGATTCATTTGCGGCAGATCGTATGGAGGGTCAGTAAAGATCAGATCATATTGGTCGGTTTCAACCTCCAGGTATTTGAGAACATCAGCTTTCACTGGCTGAATGGCATCCAGACCATATTGTTTAGCAACTGTTTTTAGATAATTGTAGCATCCGAAATCCCGATCCACTGAAGTTACTGAAGGAGCTCCGCGCGAAGCGAATTCGAGTGAAATATTTCCCGTGCCGCTAAAAAGGTCAAGCACTTTGAGGCTCTCAAAATCTAATTGATTGGAAAGAATGTTGAAAAGGGCTTCTTTGGCGCTATCCGTAGTGGGCCTGACTGGTAATTTTGCAGGAGGGTTTAATCGTTGTCCTTTTAATTTACCCCCGATTATACGCATAGGTCGAGACTGAATAATGTGAAAAAGGTATGTGGCAGAACCTCTTCAAATTTATCAGAATATTTTATTAGTTGGTCTGAATCCATAAACCGGATGCTCTCAAAATATTTTTCTATCCGTTGATACACTTCATCAGTTTTAGTGATCTGGCCTGATAAGGTGATTGGAGTTTGCTCCAAATTTATATTCAGAGATTCAATTATGTTTAATAGATAATAATTAAACTCATCGGCATTCGCATATTCAAACGAATTGTAAAACTCTAATTTGAAGTCTTTAAATAAAGCTACCTGGAAGTGCCTCAGTTGAACATCAATGAAGCACACTGCGTCCTCTTCCCGTTTAAGGGATCTCTGGACTCCCTCTAAAAATGGAGCCGCCTGATTATAGATCCGGGGCTTGTGGAATATTCTATTTAGAGCCTTATTCAATTCAGATTCAATTGCCACTATGTTCTTGATTTCCGCCGAAGGTAAACTGTGAACAAGAAGCTCACTGCTGCCCGTCAGGCCTAAATACTTGCCGTACTCTTCACGATTTTCCTCATCATACAGATCTGACGGTATGAAAGTATAGTTTGAAGTATCGAAGGATATCTTAACGTTGTTGAAACTAAATTTGAATTGTCGGCTGCTTTCCGGCAGGTCCTCTATAGCTTTTATTAGCGCTGCGACATTGCTTACTTTCGGAATTTCGAATTCTGCAAGAACCTTGCCCTGATCATGTACTGTGTCAATAATGGCGTATCGGAAAGTTTCCAGTCCGATATGGACCAAAAGATTGTACTTCGTTGCCAGCTGCGATTGAACCTCGTCGTCAGAAAGATAAAGCAGTTTATTCATCAGTGACAAAAGTATGTTTTCTGTTTAATATGTCAGTAATTATAATCTGTTTTTGAATGCCCTGGTTGCGGTTCACCTTACGCTCATTGCTACTAATCGACCACAGAACGTTTTCTGTTATTATTTTTATTGTTTTTTATCTTCCAGAATCGGAATAGTTAGAGAATTTGCAAATTGCAGGGATGAATATTAAGGATCTGCTGGAACAGAACTTCGGTAAAATACCTACTTCGCAGCAGATGGACGTGTTCAGTTTGCTCGAAGAATTTTTGCCTATGGGGTCTGGTGAGGAATGTTTTCTGCTTAGAGGGTACGCTGGTACCGGGAAAACCACCCTGATTAGCGCTTTGGTGAAAGTGTTGCCAAGGGTCAAGCTCAAATCTGTTTTACTTGCTCCAACGGGCCGTGCCGCTAAGGTGATCAGTAACTACTCAGGAAAAAAGGCTTTTACCATTCACAAGAGGATCTATCGCAAGAAAGTTGCGGCTAGCCCTGAAATGAATTTTGTACTTTCTGATAACTTATCAGAGAACACAATTTTCGTTGTGGATGAGGCCTCAATGATCTCCGACCAGGTCCACGATTACAGCAGACAAAGCTTACTTCAGGATCTGATCAGCTATGTCTACAATGGTAAGAATTGCAAGCTTATGCTGGTTGGAGATACTGCACAGCTGCCACCTGTGGGATCCGAAAGGAGCCCGGCGCTGGATCCCAAAGTACTTAAGGACAACTTTGGGCTGCACCTGTTTAGTTACGAGCTTACCGATGTCGTTCGCCAGGAGAGAGAATCAGGGATTCTTCACAATGCAACGGAATTACGTGAGCTTATAAGAAAGAACAAAAGCAGCTTTCCTCGTTTCACTCTGAAAGGATTCAGGGATATCTTTAAAATGACAGGCGAGAAACTTGTTGAAGGCCTGAGCTACGCTTATGATAAGTATGGGATAGAAAACTCAATAGTCATATGCCGTTCCAATAAAAGCGCAAATGCTTACAATCAGAACATCAGGAACAGGATTTTATATCGGGAGGAAGAGATAACGGGGGGAGATTTCATCATGGTAGTTCGAAATAATTATTTCTGGCTGCAGGCGGAAGATAACAGCGGCGGTTTCATTGCAAACGGAGATATAGGCAAGATCCGAAAAGTGAGAAGGATTGAAGAGCAATATGGGTTTCGTTTTGCGGAAGTTGTTATCGAATTGCTCGATTATCCCGATGAGGAACCCCTAACCTGTAAAGTTCTGTTGGATACATTATATGCTGAAACACCAAGCCTTTCTGGTGCCGATAGTAAGCGATTGTTTGAAGCCGTTCAGGAGGATTATAGCCATTTCGAAAATAAGCAGATCAGGATGGAGGAAATGAAGAAAGATCCTTATTTCAATGCCCTTCAGGTCAAATTTGCTTTTGCAGTTACCTGTCATAAAGCACAAGGCGGCCAATGGCCTGCAGTTTTTATCGACCAGGGATACCTTACCGATGAAATGCTCAATACCGAGTTTTTAAGATGGCTTTATACAGGTATCACACGTTCTACCAATGAGCTGTTTCTTGTTAATTTCAGTGATAAATTTTTCGGCGGCGTTAAGGTAAAAGAGTAATGGGCAAGATAATTGCCTGACTATTGGAAAACATATTATGAAACGTTTAATTATATTATTTGCTGCGACATTAAGTTTTGCAGCCTGTACGTCACAGCCAGACAGGGCCACAGCTATTACGGATACTACGGTTGCCGTGAATACTTCAGTTGATGACAGTCACGCAGCAGTTGGTCAAAAAATGTGTTTTCAGAAACTTGCCGGTACCTCTAATCAGGATACTACTTCCCTTAAGCTTGTTATGGCTGGAGATAAGGTCACTGGAGATTTTGGCCATTATCCAAAGGAGAAAGACCAGCGTGTAGGGAAAATAAATGCGACCAGAGACGGAGAACTGATTAAAGGCATCTGGGTGTATATGCAGGAGGGCATGAATGATACATTACAGGTTGAGTTTAAACTCAGCGGGAATAAACTGATCCAGAAAAACTATACTGTTAACCCAAAAACAGGCAGAGAGGTGTTTTCTGAAGCTTCTGTTTTTAATATAAAGTTTGATAAGATCGATTGTAAGAACTAACATTTTTTAACAGAGAGTGCGCGCGGGGATATCTATCACCGGGATTTTTCCCTAAAACCTGACTCCTAAGCCTCAGTACGAAACCATACTACGTTTGCAGGTACCATCCTCGAAGAAGTCAAATAGTGCATAAGCGGGGCCAAACTCATAGTAGGGTCCTTTCCAGAGATTCCCGCTCACCGCTCCGTTACAAAAGTATTTGATATCGTTATAATCAACTTCATCCTGCAAATGGATGTGACCGCTCAGGCAATTTTTAATATTCGGATGCTTATTAAATAGCTCTTTGATCCTGAAAAAATCAGTATGCATAAGCATATACTGGATCCTCAGATCGCCATTAGGATCGTTCTTTCCAAAATATAGACCGGCACAAATGGATAGTATCGGAATGTGTGAAATGATGCTTATAAAGTGACCGGACGGGATCTCATCCAATTTGTTTTCAAGCCATTTAAACTGTTCTTCGTCGAGCCTTGCAATATACCCTCCTTCAGAACGCTCCTGGGTGCTGTCAAGAACGATGAAATCCCATTTTCTTTTATTAAAATGATAATAAGGTGCAGCTAAATCAAGCTCTTTTAAGGCCCATGCTTTGCCATACAGCGGGTCACTGGTGTCCTTCGGCACATTGTACCAGCCGAAAATATCATGATTGCCGATACAGTTATACACCGGCAAGCTATTCTCTTTTACCAGAATAGATTGGTAGGTATTCCATTGTGTCTTTGTATACTCTTTTGTTGCCTTAAGTGAATCGTAGATAGCATCACCTCCCATAACAATGAAATCGGCTTTTGGCCTCAACTTCTGTATATGCTGAAGAGACTTAGCCATCCCCTGCTCTGCAATTGGCTCAGGCTTTACGTGGATATCCGAAATGAATGCGAAACGGAAAGATCGTTTAGGAGCTACAGCTTTTGCTGAGGCCATTTCAGGAAGTATAGAAAGGCCTGCGGCAGCAACTGACGCTTTAAGGAAATCTTTTCTTTTCATTGCCATGCGCAGCAATTTAGAACATTATTTTAGAAGCTCCGCCAGAATTTACTAATTTGCTCATTATCTAATTTGCTCATTTTATTTTATGAGAATAGCGACCTATAACGTAAATGGGGTAAACGGGCGCCTGCCTGTCCTGCTCCGGTGGCTGGAAGAAACGAAACCGGATATTGTTTGTTTGCAGGAGTTAAAAGCCCCTGAAGAAAAATTCCCCCTGCAGGCTATTAATGATGCGGGATACAATGCGATATGGCATGGACAGAAAAGCTGGAATGGAGTTGCTATCCTCGCAAGAGGAATGGAGATCAAAGAACTACGAAGGGTTCTTCCCGGTGATCCGGAGGACCTGCACAGTAGGTACATCGAAGCCTGGATAAACGATGTTGTTGTGGGCTGTCTTTATCTTCCAAATGGCAATCCTGCACCAGGACCCAAATTCGATTATAAGCTCCAGTGGTTTGAAAGGCTGAGGGTTCATGCAACTGAGCTTATAGCGAGCGGCCTGCCGGTTGTGTTAACAGGAGACTATAACGTAATGCCTATGGAGATTGATGTGTATAAACCAGAGCGTTGGGTCGATGATGCCTTATTCCGTCCTGAGACCCGTGCTGCATTCGGGAAGATAATGGAGCAGGGCTGGACTGATGCCATACGCAAGCTTTATCCTGATCAGACGATCTATACTTTTTGGGATTATTTCAGGAATGCTTATGGCCGCGATGCCGGATTAAGAATTGATCATTTTCTTTTGAGCCCCTCAATTGAAGGACGTTTAAAAGCCGCAGGGGTCGACCGCCATGTAAGGGGATGGGAGAAGAGCAGTGACCATGGACCTGTATGGATTGAGTTATCGGACTAATAGTTCTTGAAATAGTCCGTACTAACTTTTACAAATCACTTAGTTTCGTTGAAGTATATTTCTATTTTTGGACTATTAAAAAAATTGAAGCTAATCCAACACTCGTGAGTCTACCAAAAGTTTTAATTACCGGAGCAAGTAAGGGTTTGGGTTTAGCGATGGCCAGAAGATTAGACAGGGAATATTGTTTGATCTTACACGCTTCTAAGGCTGAAAATATTACAGAACTTCAGGAGGGTAACCATATCCTGGCGGCTGATCTGAGTAATGTCAACGAGCTTAAAGAATTCTGCAAACGACTTAAAGAAGAACACGGTGACGATCTTTACGGTGTAATAAATAACGCAGGTTTAACTTTCGACAAACCATTGCTTTACCAGCCTGAACGCGATATTGACACCATGATAATGGTGAACCTTAAGGCTCCGATCATGATCACTA
>NZ_JBBJNI010000196.1:0-6153 GCF_037719425.1 Daejeonella sp.
CACTAAAAATCAAAAAGGTACATTATGAATACCCTTAACTTAATGACATTGTGCGAAAGCAGGGACCTCCTCAAAGAATCGGCTCAGCCCAGGTCATCTATGATTAATCAATTCAAGCTGGTTCAATACCTCAATTAAGCTGGAGGCAATTGAAGCTGACTCGTAACTAAAACTAGCTTTTCCGGACGTAAATTATTTTTGTGTACAGGGTAGCTACCGGCAGGCAGGGCTTGCATGAGCGATAATCGTTTCGTTAAATAAGCTGTCAGCTCATGCAGGTTTGCCGTTTTGAAATGAACAATTTGGTATTTAAACACAAGGTTGTGTAGATTAGTTGATATTTCTTTAAAAAATCCCTGCTCACCGTTTTATTAAACTATGAATAAGTTCCTCTCCGTTTTATTCCTGATCTTCACAGGATGCTTAACCGTACATGCTCAAAAGATACAATCGCCCTCCGAATTTTTAGGATACAAACTGGGGGAACGATTTACGGCACATCACCGGGTCGTCGACTATTATAAATATTTGGCGACAGCTTCAAAGAACATTAAGCTGGAAGAATATGGCAAGACCAATGAAGGCCGTCCGCTTCTTTTGGCAGTTGTTGCTTCGGTGGATAATATTGGAAAAGTTGAAGATATCAGGAAGAATAATCTTCGCCTTGCCGGCATAACGAATGATGCTCCTGCGGCGGACCAACCGGCAATAGTATGGCTGAGCTACAATGTTCATGGAAATGAGGCAGTGTCCACTGAAGCATCGTTGCAAACTATCTATGATCTTCTGGATCCTTCAAATCAGCGTACTCAGTTATGGCTTCAGAACACCGTGGTTATAGTTGACCCATGCTTAAATCCTGACGGCCGGGAACGTTATGTCAATTTTTATAATCCTGTTAGAAATCTGACTCCGGATGCATTCCCGCTTTCCAGGGAACATTTTGAGCCCTGGCCAGGAGGTAGAGCAAATCATTACTATTTCGATTTGAACCGTGATTGGGCATGGCAGTCTCAAATTGAAACTCAGCAAAGAATGCTGGTTTACAACAAATGGCTTCCGCAGGTTCATGTTGATTTTCATGAGCAAGGAGTTAACGAACCCTATTATTTTGCTCCGGCCGCTGAGCCTTATCATCAGGATATCAGTAAATGGCAAAGGGAGTTTCAGACCATCATCGGCAAAAATAATGCACGTTATTTTGATAAAAATGGCTGGATGTATTTTACCCGAGAACGATTTGATCTTCTTTACCCATCATACGGGGATACGTACCCTATTTACAATGGGTCTGTTGGTATGACCTACGAGCAAGGCGGCTCAGGCCGTGCAGGCTTAGCTATTGTAAATGCGGAGGGGGACACGCTCACGTTGAAAGACCGTATTGACCATCACCATACTACCGGATTGTCGACTGTTGAAGCTGTATCTCAGAATGCTTCCAAAGCTGTATCTGAGTTTAAAAGCTATTTCGAAGCCAGTAAAACTAAACCACCGGGAGAGTATAAAACCTATATCATAAAAGGCGAGAATGTGGAAAAACTTAAAATCCTTGCTACAATGCTTCAGCGAAACGGGATAGAATTTGGTTATGGCTCTGCGAAGGGTGCAAACGGGTTTAATTATTTTACTGGTAAAAAGGAAAATTTCAAAGTCGAAAGAAATGATATGGTGATTAATGCATATCAACCCAAATCAGTTTTGCTGAAAGTGTTATTTGAGCCGCAGACATTTGTTTCAGATTCAGCGACGTATGATATTACAGCGTGGTCCTTACCTTACGCGTTCGGGCTACAGGCATTTGCGACGTCGGAAAATCTTAAATCTCTGGCTGCGGTATCGCCTGAAGTTCCCAGTGTTGCTAATGAGATTTCAAACCCGGTAGCGTATGTCGCTAACTGGAATTCGCTTTCCGATGTTAAGTTTCTTGCTCAGTTACTCAAGTATAATATCAAGGTAAGATATTCTGAGATACCATTTGAGACCGGAGGAAAGCGCTTCAATGCAGGATCCCTGATAATAGCGCGCACCAGCAATGGTGGTTTCGGGGATGGATTTGAACGGTTAATTAAGAACCTTGCGACAAGCTCGGGTATAAGCTTGCAAGCAATTCCTTCAGCGTTTGTTGATAAAGGTGCTGATCTCGGTTCTGATAAGGTCAGGCTTATCCGTAAACCTAAAATAATGGCGGTAACCGGTCCGTCTTCCTCCTCTCTTTCGTTCGGTGAGGTATGGCACTTTTTTGAACAGCAGATTAAGTATCCGCTTAGCATCGTTCGTGCGGAAGATCTTGGAAGAGTAAATCTTAATGAGTTTGATGTGATCATATTTCCTGACGGCGACTATCCTGATCCGGGCAATGAAAGAATGCAGGAGTGGATCCGTGGCGGGGGTAAGTTGATCGCCATGGAAGGCGCTGTCGCTCAGCTTGCAGGAAAAAAGGGCTTCGATCTGAAAAATAAGGAAGAGGCGAAAAAGAATGAAAAGGACATTAATCCTTATGAGGATTTAAAGATTTATGAAAACCGCGATAGGGAGAGTGTTCGTTCGAACATTCCCGGAGCCATTTACAAGGTGAATCTGGATAGTACCCATCCTCTGGGATTTGGCTTCCCGGGTTTCTATTATACGCTGAAGCTTGATGATAAGGTTTACCAATATCTTAATCCCGGGTGGAATGTCGGAGTTTTAAAAAAGGATAATTACGTAACCGGCTTCGTTGGTGCTCAGGCTAAGAAAAAGCTGGTCGACGGCCTATTGTTTGGTGTTCAGGAAATGGGCAATGGTTCCATCGTTTATCTTACTGATGACCCTTTATTCCGGAGCTTCTGGGAAAACGGGAAATTGCTGTTTAGTAACGCTGTGTTTATGGTTGGGCATTAGTTCCTAAGCCGGAAAAACATCATTATTCATCAAAAACAATCTTTAAAATTAGTTACGTATCCGGCTGCTTTCATCCTGTAGACCCGAAACCCGTTTCCGGGCAGGTTTAATAGAGTTTTTTCCAAATTTATAATTGAAGCTCAGTGAAGCGATGCGGGTGTCCCTCTTTTCTTTACTATAGTAGTCCAGATTATTATACGAGGTGTAAAAACGATACCCATTGGTGTTCAGAATATCTGAAATGCTTAAACGCAGTATTGATTTACCCTGGAAAAGGGTTTTACCTATCCCCGCATCCACCACATAATAGGGTTCAAACACAAATATGCCATAGGCGCTCGACGATTCAAAATTACCGGTAATTTCTGCGGTAAGCTTATTTTTAAAACTAAATTTCTGCTGAAGGTTTAGAAGAAAATAGGGTTTGCTGTTATTTAAATATACATTACCAATGTCTGAGTTGAACCGCTGATACTGGGCCTGAGCCGTGACTGCAGTTGTCCACCATTTGGCAATCTCAACAGGAGCATAAACTTCAATCCCCCAATTCTGCTGGTTTTCCAGATTTCTTCTCACAGATTTATTGACCTTTGTTACATCATCCTGTTCGTTTATATTCATAAGGACATCCTTCACGAAGCTATAACGCAGCGTGGTAGTAAGCTTTTCCTTGAGGCTATGCGATAGCTCAAATGTGCTGGTGAGTTCCGGCTTCAGAAATGGATTTCCCTCCCGGTAAGTATATTGATCAAGAAAATAATAGAAGGGGTTTAGGTCTTCGTATCCGGGACGGCCTATGCGACGGCTATAGGATAGGCTAAGATTGCTTTGTTTGTTTACCTGATGTGATACTTGAACAGCTGGAAAAAAGTTTATATAATTTCGATTCACGACCCTCTGGTCAATAATTTTTCCTTCAGAAATAGTTTGTTCAGCCCTTAGACCCAGTTCAAAAGATGTATTTTTGAATTTATTAGTAAAGTTCATATAGGCTCCGCGGATCTGTTCGACGAACTTGAACTGGCTGCTTCTTAAGAGATCATCCTCCCAGTTATTATTTAGCAATTGATCGAAATCCCGGATGTTATCACTATTGACATTTGTCGTCTTAATGCCCGAGTCGAATTTGGCTGTTTTTGAAAGCGGATGGCTGTAATTTAACTTAACCGAAACTCCGCTGATGAGCGATGGCGAACTGTTCCTGAAATATTGGGAATCCCTGTATGAAATATTTTGCCGGTTTAAATAGGTGTAATCAATTTGTTCAGCCGAACGCCTTTCGTATCCAAGATAATCAAGATCCAAAGATAACTCCTTGCCTGGAGAGCCGAGTAACGCTTTGTAATTCATGTTATAACCAATATTACGTACCCTGCGGTTCTCATCTGACGAGCTAAAGACGGTGGAATCAACTATGCCGTTATTACTGATCAGGGAGCGGTTACTTTCAAGTGATCGCATATTACTGAAGACACCCGTAACCATCAGGCCGATAGTGTGTTTCGGATTGATAAAATAGTCAAGGCCTGTTTTTATATTGTGATTTTTCCTGAGTTTATTGTCGTCATTACGGATATTGAAATTTGTTATCAAGCTGTTCAGCTTTACATTTCTGTCTACGAATACCAGTTCTGGCCCCTTGTTATTTCCGTAGTTATAATTTCCAAATAAATTGGTTCTTTTGGTACGGTTGTTTAGACTAATCCCGGAGTTTAATTTATAATTTTCCCCATGCCCGAATGCGGCGTTAACGATTCCGTTTGTTCCGGCATTCTCTTCTTTTTTGAAACGAATATTAATAATTCCTGAAGAACCGGCTGCCTCATAGCGCGCTCCCGGATTGCTTATTAACTCAATTTGACTGATAGCATCTGCCTGGGTAGACCGTAGAAGATTTGCAATTTCTTCGGCGGAAAGATTCTGAGGTTTACCATCAAACATAATAACTGTACCTGAACGACCATTCATACTCAGATTGTCATTCTGGTCGGCCCGTATACCGGGAGCTTTCACCAGGATATCAAACACATTATTTCCTGACGCAGTAAGGCTGTTTGCGATGTTTAGTATAACCTTCCCTGGCCTTCTTTCAATATAAGGTTTTGTTCCCCTGACAATAACTTCATCAAGCATTTGGATGTCCCGGATAAGCATGATATCGTGCTGCTGTACCAGGGGAGTAGTTTTTAGGATGATCGTTTCTGACGATTTTTTGTATCCTGACAATTCAGCAGACAGGATATAAGATCCGGGAACAGCATGAAGTTCGAAATTTCCCAGGCTGTCGGTTATCGATTTAACGGCTAAAGTAGTTTTTGCAGATATTAAGGAAACATTAGCCTTCTCCGCAGGGGTTTCCTTCTCCAGCATGATTCTCCCTTTTAACTTTATATGACTTTCCTGGCCTTGCAAAGGCTGGAAGCTTAATAAAATACATAATAAGACGAGGATCTTTAGCAAAACAGTTTTCAATAAGATGCATTCAGCATTAATCTGTATAGAACATCCTGAGAAAGGAGTCCCATCAAATAGAATAGGTAAAAACGATATTTTATAATTGGTTATAAAATTAAAAATAGGATTTTATTTATGAATACAACAAAAATGTTATTGAACGGATTTTTGAGTAAAAAAAATGGCCACCCCCCGAAAGGTCATGGCCATTAGCGATATTACGATTCTTCTAATTTTTCATCCGGTTGGTCTCATCCTCAAGTCCGGTTGAGCGGCGGCGTGCGGCTTTTACCTCATTCTTGCCAAAACGGTAAGTTAGGCTTAGCCTTGCTATTTGTGTTTCTCCTTTTTCCGTGAAGTTAAGGTCCATATTCTGGTAGTTCGTCGATAACCGCTGTTGTCTGGTGTTAAAAATATCATTCATGCTTAACCTTAAGTTGGCTTTATTTTTCATGAATGATTTACGTAAACCGGCATTAAACACAGCTTGAGATTCGATTTTGAATATCCCATACTGCATAGGAGACTGGTACTGAACTGACGTTTCTGCTGTGAGTGTTTTATTTATGGTAAATGTATGATCCATATTATAGGTGACTGCGGTTTGTCCGGAATTGAGATCTCCATTCTGAGATGCCGACTTAAAACTCATATTATATACCTGCAGGTTGTTGTTGATGTTCCACCATTTTGCCACCGGAATGGGAGCATGAATATTTATTCCTATAATTTGTTGTTCATCCAGGTTCCGTTGTGTAGCGAAGGTTTTTTGAGTGGCATCATCCTGCTCGGTAACAAAGGCCATAACATCTCTGG
>NZ_JBBJNI010000197.1:0-5501 GCF_037719425.1 Daejeonella sp.
GCTTAATTACCAACTAATTGAAAAATAAGATGTTGCATAAAAACGTCAATGGTAGCGAAGCGAAGCAACCCCACTTTATAAATTTAATCCTGCTAACAATTCAATCTCCCCCGTGTTATCCTTACTGATTTTCGAAATCATTTCCATAAAACGCTCAAAATAATATCTTTGTTAAAAAACATTTAGTTTGAAGAAACGAATAGCCCTTTTTGCCTCAGGTTCCGGATCTAATGCCCAGAAGATCATGGAATATTTTAAAAAACACCATGACGCAGAAGTAGCTATAGTCCTTACAAATAATCCTGAGGCCTATGTTTTACAGCGCGCGGACAATTTTGAAATCCCATCGCATATTTTTGATAATCATGAATTCACCAAAACGGACGATGTTGTGCAGCTTCTTAAAAACCTTCAGATCGATCTCATCGTGCTTGCTGGCTTCTTATGGCTTATCCCACAAAACCTTTTGAAGGCATTTCCAAATAAGATCATTAATATCCACCCTGCACTTCTTCCTAAATTTGGAGGGAAAGGCATGTATGGAGATAAGGTTCATAAGTCTGTGCTGGATAGTAAAGAGGAAGAATCAGGCATTACTATTCATTTTGTGAATGAACAGTTTGACGAAGGTGAATTGATTCATCAATCCCGCTTCCGGATTGAGGAAGGTGACGACCTCGAAATGATAAAGTTTAAAGGCCAGCAACTGGAGCACCTGCATTACCCCAGGGTTGTTGAGGGACTATTAAAGAAGATGAAGAGTTAAATAAAAGCTGAAAACTGAAAACTGAAAGTTAGGAAACGTACCTATCGGCCAACCTCAGAGCTCATTTCCGTTTTCCAAATCCAGCTTCAACTTTCAGTTTTCAATTTTCAGTTCCTATTCAAAATTCCCATCAAAAAAACTATCTTTGCGGCTCCATTAATACTTTTCAATGAGCCATCCTGTTAAGATAAAAAACGCTTTAATTTCAGTCTATTACAAAGATAATTTAGAACCTCTTATCCGTCAGCTGCATGCTGATGGCGTTACTTTTTACTCTACGGGAGGGACAGAGAAATTTATCCGCGATCTGGGCATTGATGTTATAGCGGTTGAAGATCTTACAGGCTATCCTTCCATCCTTGGGGGACGGGTAAAAACGCTTCATCCAAAAGTTTTTGGCGGGATTTTGAATCGCAGAGAACATAAAGAAGATAAGGCACAGATCGGTCAGTATGAGATCCCCGAAATTGACCTTGTAATCGTTGATCTATACCCCTTTGAAGAAACTGTTAAATCAGGAGCAAAAGAGGAGGATATTATCGAGAAGATTGACATTGGCGGCATTTCACTTATCCGTGCTGCGGCAAAAAATTATAATGATGTGGTGATCATCGCATCAAAAGACGATTACACTACCTTAAGTGATATATTGACAGAAAACGCGGGCTATACCATGTTATCCCACCGTAAATCATTTGCGCGCCAGGCTTTCAACACCTCCTCGCATTACGATACCGCTATTTTCAACTACTTCAATCAGGAAGATCCACTGGCTGCTTTCAAATACAGCGAGCAAAAATCCAGCGCACTTCGATACGGTGAGAACCCGCATCAGAAAGGTTTATTTTATGGTGACCTAAGCGCAATGTTTGAAAAGCTTAACGGCAAGGAACTATCCTACAATAACCTTGTGGATGTTGATGCTGCGGTTTCATTGATCGATGAGTTCGAAGACCCTACTTTCGCAATTTTAAAGCACACCAACGCATGTGGTATAGCTTCAAAAAGTTCAATTCTTGATGCCTGGAAAGCTGCCCTTGCCTGCGATCCGGTTTCTGCGTTCGGCGGAGTATTAATTTGTAATCGTGAGATTGATGCTGACACCGCTGCCGAGATCAATAACCTTTTCTTTGAAGTTTTAATCGCGCCCTCTTATAACAAGGCTGCTCTTTCTATCCTTACCGGGAAAAAGAATAGGATTATCCTGAAAAGAAAGGAAGTTCAGCTTCCAGCAAAGCAGTTTAAAACCCTGCTTAACGGTGTGATCGAACAGGATAAAGATCTGCAGATAGAAGGCCCTGAACATATGGTTTCGGTTACAGACCGCAAACCAGATGAGCAGCAGATGAAAGACCTTGCGTTCGCTAATAAGATTGTAAAACATACTAAGTCAAACACGATCGTTCTGGCTAAGGGCGGCTGCTTAATTGCAAGCGGAGTTGGCCAAACATCGCGCGTAGACGCACTACAGCAGGCAATAGTAAAAGCTAAAGCTTTTCACTTTGACCTTTCGGGAAGTGTTATGGCATCGGATGCATTTTTTCCTTTTCCTGATTGTGTTTCAATAGCTGCAGAAGCTGGCGTGGTTATGGTACTACAGCCTGGTGGCTCGATCAAGGATCAGGATTCAATCGACATGGCAAACAATAAGGGCATAGGCATGGTTACCACTGGGGTAAGACATTTTAAACACTAAAAAGTAGTAAGTATTAAGTATCAGGTATCAGGACTGGGCGCATAGCCAGGTACTTGCAACGGGCAACCGACAACTCTCAATTATTGTCACTGCGAGCGAAGCGTGGCAAAACAACTTTGTCATTGCGAGCGAAGCGCGGCAAAACAAAAAAAAGAGTTTATCTTAGGAAACATTTTCAACATCTAACATTATAGAAATGGGTTTATTTAATTGGTTTACACAAGAGATCGCGATTGACCTGGGCACCGCCAATACTCTTATTATTCATAACGATAAGGTTGTTGTGGACGAACCCTCGATCGTGGCGTTTGACCGCACAACAAATAAGGTTATCGCTATCGGTCGGCAGGCAATGCAGATGGAAGGTAAAACACACGATAATATCCGTACTGTAAGGCCATTGAAGGATGGGGTAATTGCTGATTTCAACGCTGCCGAGTACATGATCCGTGGAATGATCAAAATGATCAACAATGGTAAAGGATGGTTCTTCCCATCGCTACGTATGGTTATTTGTATTCCTTCTGGCATCACAGAAGTTGAAAAGCGGGCAGTACGCGACTCGGCTGAGATCGCTGGCGCCAAAGAAGTGTACTTAATTCACGAACCCATGGCAGCCGCTGTAGGTATTGGTATCGATGTTGAAGAGCCAATGGGTAATATGATCATCGATATCGGTGGGGGAACGACTGAGATTGCAGTTATTGCTTTATCCGGAATTGTTTGTGATCAGTCCATACGTGTTGCGGGAGATAATTTTGATAGTGATATCGTTCAGTACATACGTCGCCAGCACAACATTATGATCGGTGACCGCACGGCTGAAAAAATCAAGATTGAAGTTGGTGCTGCTTTACCTGAACTGTCTGACCCTCCTGCTGACTATGCAGTACAGGGACGTGACCTGATGACAGGAGTTCCAAAACAGATCACTGTTTCATATACCGAAATCGCTCACTGTCTTGATAAATCCATTTCAAAAATTGAAGAAGCGATTCTCAAAGCCCTTGAGATCACTCCTCCTGAGCTTTCAGCTGATATTTACCAAACCGGTATTTATTTAACAGGTGGTGGTGCATTGCTTCGTGGCCTGGACAAACGTATAGCTGCTAAAACTAAGCTTCCTGTGCATGTTGCCGAAGATCCGCTGCGTGCAGTAGTTAGAGGAACCGGGATCGCGCTTAAAAATATCGGTAATTTCAAATTCTTAATGCAATAAACGAGTTGTAAGTTATAGGTTATAAGTATTAAGTTTGACTTGGTGTCGAATTTGTTCACTTACAACTTATAACTTACAACCTACAACTCCTATGCGTAACCTCTGGCTTTTCATAAGTAAGTACAACGCATTTTTTTTGCTGATCATTTTCTTTACCATTTCTCTCATTATAATGGTAAACAACAACTCTTATCAGCGCGCCAGTGTGTGGAATTCATCTAATCAGCTCATTGGCAGCACCTATGAAAGGGTGAATGAATTCAGCAGCTACCTTGTTCTTGGAAAGACTAACGACAGCCTTGCGAGTGAGAATGCGCGTTTAAGAAATCTGTTAAAATCATCCTTCTACAGTGACAGCATTAAGCAGGTCCGGGTTAATGATACACTCGTGAAACAACAATATACTTATACCGTCGCCAGGGTTATCAATAACTCCGTACATCAGAAAAATAATTACATTACGATCAACCGGGGATTAAAGCACGGTATTGGAAAAGGGATGGGGGTAACATCCGCAACAGGAATTGTAGGAATCGTATTAAATGTCTCTGAGAATTTCGCGACTATCCGTTCCCTGCTGCATACGGAAACTAAGGTTAGTGCAAGTGTTAATGGCAACATTGGGTCGCTTGTTTGGGGTGAAGGAACTTTGGATGCTCGTTACGCTATTCTGAAAGATATACAAGGCCATCTGGTTGTTAAAAACGGCTCAAGAGTAGTTACATCGGAATTTTCCTTATTCCCTCAGGGCACCAATATTGGTAGGGTGTCTAAAACCGGAGTCAAAGGAGATGATAGCGGATTAAATATTGAAGTTAAGCTTGATACCGACTTTTCCGCGCTGCAGTATGTGTACGTGATCACTAATATGCTTTCGAAAGAACAATTGTCTCTTGAAGCTTTAAACAAGGCTGAATAATGGGAAGAGCTATAATTGTTAACACTATACGGTTTATCCTGCTAATCGCTACACAGGTTTTCCTGCTGAAGAATACAGGTTATTACAATCTCAGCGTGCCATATCTCTACATCTTATTCATCTTATTATTGCCCTTCAATATTCCCAATGGGCTGCTCTTTCTGCTGGCCTTTGTTACGGGGCTAACTATTGACGTTTTTTATGACACTTTAGGATTACATGCACTTGCTTGCACGGTGATGGCATTTGTCAGGATTATATTTATCAGCGTCACGGTACATAGGGATGGTTTTGATAACGAACCAGAACCGCGCCTTGGTATCATGGGTTTCCGTTGGTTTTTATTCTATGCTATCATTCTGGCCTTCTTCCATCACTTGTTGTTATTCTCCTTCGAAGCGTTCAGGATATCGCAATTTGGCTACACGATTGTCAGAGTGCTGTTAAGCGCCGTGTTAAGCACGTTTTTAATCCTGGTCACTGAGTTTGTATTTTATCGCAAGAAAGTAAGGTAGTACTTCATTTAATCGGATTAGAATTTAGGCTTTGAATATCCAAAAAAACAGAGATAATAGTCTTCATATTTTCTTTTGAGCAATAGATAAAATAATATCTATAATGACAATATGAATTAGAAAAGCAAAGCCTGCGAACAGTCGGTTCCGGCAGTCCTGCTCTCCGAAGTAGCTTTGCCAACGCATTTTGTTTTTCCTTTGAATTTTGACCAGCAAAGGCTACTTTCTGCGATCAGGTTTAGATTGCAGGGACAGTGTTTGCTATTAAAGTTTCTTCCCAAACGCCGCCAACACTGTTAGCGGACGTTTTAAGTTCTAAGATGCATTTACTCTGATTTCCGATCGCCACTCATTTCCGGAACATAATTTAGCCCCGGAGTCAGGTA
>NZ_JBBJNI010000197.1:5511-6092 GCF_037719425.1 Daejeonella sp.
CGAATACCTATAGTTAAAGGGGGACAGAATGATCACTGCAGGGAAAATTACCGCCATATATAACCACGGACTAGTTGTGTTTTTAGTGATAATGTAAGTCAGCAAACCTGCGAGTATCATCTGGATGACGTTAAAACCATAGCTAACAAACATCGCAACGTAGAAATATCCAGGCTCGCGCTCAAACTTAAGATTACAGTGAGGACAGTTATCGTTCATCTTCTGTGACTTAAAACCATACATTGAGTTTTGGAAAACATCCCCTCTTCTGCATCGCGGACATTTCGAATTAACTAACGCATACAATTGTGAGAGCTTACGATCTTCTTTCTTCCCGGTTGATATTTTCATCTTTTATGTTTTTCTAAATCCTTCAGGGATTACTCAACATGCACTCCGATACAGATCTAATGCCGTAGACACGAATTTTATTTGCCACATACAAATTTAGCCATATAAAACATTATGCCATGGCACAGAAAACAAAAATCCATCTGCTGCGTATAATAACCAATTTGAATAATTCTTTTGAAGTAGTCACTTGTTAAATACTAATAAAATTAGTAAATTAGCGATATGGA
>NZ_JBBJNI010000198.1:0-6074 GCF_037719425.1 Daejeonella sp.
CAATAAATGTATTTATCTTTATAAAAACTGTCAACCTAATTAAGGACGAGTCAGTCACAGTTTGTGACCAGTTGTTCCTTCTCTTCATTCGAAAATTCGAACCTGCCGGCCGGACAGGCGGGCATAAAGTCGGACGGAAAGCTATCCAGATTTCTTTTTACCTGCTGCTTTAGCTTTTTAGTTTCCGTTTCATAAAGAGATGCCAGATCCGCATCGATCATAACTTTAGAACCTCTGAACTCAAAAATGAGGTTTTCGAACTGGCGAGTATTTAGAATATCTTTCATCAATGATCATAAATTTTTCTCCATAATGACATATTCAAAGCCGTTTGCCTGAGAAGTTTTATCTGTTTCAATGAATCCGAATTTGCGATAAAACCCCGCAGCCGTTGTTCTGGCATTGCACCAGATTTGATCACAACCAGCATTTTTAGAATATTCTAAAAGATAGAGAAGAATTTCCGATCCGTAACCTTTGTGCTGATATTCTGAGAGAGTGGCAAATTTTCTAAACTGCATCGAATCGTCGGTTCTGAATAATGAAACCACACTGATTAATGTATTGTTGTCAAAGAGACCGAGGTGTATCCCATCATCATCATTTGGCAAGATCACCTTGTCGAAATCCAGATCCGGGTACATTACCTTATGCCGGGTTTTCCAGGTTAGGTAAGGTGGGATTTGTTCGATATGTGACACAAAAGTTATACGTTGTACGTTTTACGTTGTAAGTTTTCTTAACGCTCGGAGAGTTTTTACGTTATACGTTTTAAGTTGTAAGTCTTCTAAACCCTCGGAGTTAGACGTGTTAAAGTCCTAAGCTGTGTACGAGTGCACGTAAAACGTATCACGTAGAACGTACAACTCACAAAGGGATATTCCCGTGCTTCTTCCTCGGGTTATTCACCACCTTATTCTCCAGCATCTTGAATGCTTTGACGAGTTTCTTCCTTGTTTCAGCAGGTTCGATAACCTCGTCGATAAACCCCCGTTCGGCAGCACGATAAGGGTTTGCAAAAATATCTGAATATTCCTTTTCTTTTTCCAGCCAGCGTGCATTCGGGTCATCAGAGGCTGTAATATCTCTTTTAAAGATGATCTCTGCCGCGCCTTTTGCACCCATAACGGCAATCTCGGCGCTTGGCCAGGCATAATTCATGTCGGCGCCAATATGTTTAGAGTTCATTACATCGTAAGCACCTCCGTACGCTTTACGGGTTATTACCGTGATCCTCGGTACTGTCGCCTCACAAAATGCATAAAGTAATTTAGCCCCATTTGTTATTATGGCATTCCATTCCTGGTCTGTTCCGGGAAGAAATCCAGGGACATCTTCAAGAACGAGCAATGGAATATTAAAGCTATCGCAAAAACGCACAAATCTGGCGCCTTTAACCGAAGAGTGTATGTCAAGCACCCCCGCGAGAAAAGCTGGCTGGTTTGCCACAATTCCAATGCTTCGCCCCGCAAGTCGTGCAAAACCAACTACGATATTTTCCGCGAAATCTTTATGAACCTCAAGAAACGAACCTTCATCTGTAATTTCGGTAATCACCTCGCGGATATCATAAGGCTGAGAGTTATTCGCAGGAATGATCTCATTTAATTGGGGGCGTAATTCTTCTGCCGAATCGTAGACAAGGGCAGGAGTATTCTCCTCACAATTCTGGGGCATATAGCTCAGCAATTGTTTGACATGATTGATCGCGTCAATTTCATTCGAACAAGCGAAATGCGTCACTCCTGATTTAGTAGAGTGCGCACTCGCACCACCAAGCTCTTCCGAACTGACTTCTTCATGGGTTACCGTTTTTACAACGTTTGGGCCGGTTACGAACATGTAAGACGTGTTCTCAACCATCAGCACAAAATCTGTAATAGCGGGAGAGTAAACAGCCCCTCCTGCACAAGGGCCCATAATAGCTGAAATTTGCGGTACTACGCCGGAAGCCATTGTATTACGGTAAAATATATCTGCATATCCTCCCAGGGACATTACCCCTTCCTGTATACGAGCACCGCCGGAATCGTTTAAGCCCACTACCGGAGCACCATTCTTTATAGCCAGATCCATGATCTTGCAGATCTTTTCAGCATGAGTCTCAGATAGAGAGCCGCCAAAAACGGTAAAATCCTGGGAAAACACATACACGAGCCTGCCGTTTATCGTTCCGTAGCCCGTTACAACTCCGTCGCCGGGATATTTTTCTTTTTCCATCCCAAAGTCTGTCGAGCGGTGCGTAACCAGCATCCCGATTTCTTCAAAGGAATTTTCATCTAACAGGAAATGAAGCCTTTCCCTTGCGGTAAGCTTTCCTTTTTTATGCTGGCTCTCAATCCGCGCTTTTCCGCCACCCAGCAGCGCCTCTTCCTGCTTTGCCTTTAGAATTTCTATCTTTTTGTTCAACGTCTAGGTTTTTTGTGAAATTAATAATTTTAAGCACAAAGCGTATACGAAAGCAACAATTGTGAAGCTGGTAAACATAAAGGATCATTATGAGATCCCTCCGTTGAAGGAAATGTCTCTGACTAAATCCCGTTAGACCCGATTCAACATTTTAACGCATCCGGGTTCCGGATTTTAGTTTTTGGAAAATGGGCGCTTTCAGGCGCCCGTTTTTTTTGTTATGGGTATCACCGACGGTGAAACCTGCAGAAATAATTTTGAGGTGACTATTAATCTTCACCCAGGAATGGGTAGCCATACTCCGTCGGCGGATCAAAAGTCTCCTTAATAGCTCTTGGTGAAGCCCAGCGAAGTAGATTGATCATCGAACCCGCCTTGTCATTTGTGCCAGACCCTCTCGCACCACCAAATGGCTGCTGACCAACTACCGCACCAGTACACTTATCGTTTATATAGAAATTGCCGGCAGCATTCCTCAGAGCCTGCGTTGCCTTAGCGATGGCGTAACGATCCTGAGCAAT
This sequence comes from Daejeonella sp., assembly GCF_037719425.1. GTDB lineage: Bacteria > Bacteroidota > Bacteroidia > Sphingobacteriales > Sphingobacteriaceae > Daejeonella. Next base: position 2,931 of record NZ_JBBJNI010000198.1, read on the forward strand.
GACAGCTCCTGTAAGCGCGTAGATCGACGTGTTGTCTATAATTTCAAGTGTTTTTTCGAAATCTTTATCGGCATATACAAAAATTGTAAGCACAGGTCCAAAGAGCTCTTCGCACATGGTCACATAATTCGGATCCTTGGTCACAATGATTGTGGGCTCAATAAAATAGCCTTTTGATTTGTCGTAATTCCCGCCGGCGATTATTTCAAGTTCTTTATCCTTTTTGGCTGTATCGATATATTTAGCAAGTTTGTCGAATGATTTTTCATCAATAACAGCATTTATAAAATTGCTGAGATCTTCAACAGGCCCCATCTTTATATTTGCCAGATCGTTAAGTACACGTTCTTTTATAGCCGGCCAAACTGATTTGGCTACATAGATCCTTGATGCTGCCGAACATTTCTGTCCCTGATACTCAAAAGCACCTCTGACTATCGCCGTGCTTGCAGCTTCAACGTTTGCTGAGCCATGAATAAGGATAAAATCTTTACCTCCGGTTTCGCCTACTATACGCGGGTAGGTTTTGTATTTGTGAATGTTATTTCCAATAGTTTTCCAGATATCCTGGAAAACGCCGGTGGAACCTGTAAAATGGATACCTGCAAAATCAGGATGATTGAAGATCACTTCACCCGCATCAGGACCGGAAACGTAAACAAGATTTATAACTCCGTCGGGCAATCCTGCTTCGCGAAAGATCTCCATTAATACATTTGCAGAATAAATCTGGGTATTCGCAGGTTTCCATACTACTACATTTCCCATCATAGCAGCAGAAGTAGGAAGATTCCCGGCAATTGCCGTGAAATTGAACGGAGTGAGGGCAAATACAAAACCTTCCAAGGGTCTTTGTTCAAGCCTGTTCCATACGCCCCGTGGCGATACGGGAGGCTGTTGTTTGTAGATCTCGGTCATGTACTTCACATTGAACCGAAGAAAATCAATAAGCTCGCAGGCTGAATCTATTTCCGCCTGATAAGCGCTTTTAGATTGACCGAGCATGGTGGCCGCATTAAGCTTGTAGCGGTAGGGGCCAGCGATCAGATCTGCAGCCTTTAAAAATATAGCAGCACGGTGCTCCCATGCCAGATCTTCCCAGCCAAATTTAGCTTTTAAAGCAGCATTGATGGCATCAGTAACATGTTTTTTTTCACCCTGAGAATAAGTAGCAAGAATATGTTTATGATCGTGCGGAGGGCGTATATCTACTTTTTTATCTGAGCTTACTTCCTTTCCGTTTATGATCATCGGTATATTGATGATTTTGGAACGTGCTTCCAGAATCGCTTCTTTTAATAAGTTTCGTTCTTTACTTCCCGGAGCATAATTTAATACGGTTTCGTTTACCGGTTCTGGCACGTTGAAAAATCCTTTTAACATAATTGGTTGTTTAGTTGGTGCAAAGGTAGGAGTTAAACGGGTTTTCTTTGCTTAATCCGCATAATTCTCAACACCCGCTGCTGGTTTCCATTGAGATTTGGGCTCAAAATAGTTCCAAAGCAATTTGGACAGGCTCCGGATCATACGATAGCCCTCATTGTCCGGTGTCCAACTGGTGTCCTTTTGATTTTTAGTGATTATACAAAATACATAATCACCATGCGGCGCATTTACCATAACAACTTCCGAACGAGAGCGATCTACTGCACCCTGTTTCGACGCCGCCTGAATGTATGGCGGGATTTGCGATAATGCTTCTGCGTCCCAATAGATTCTTACCATATTACGGTACATCCTTTCGCTCGCGGCAGGGCTTACAGCAGTTCCCTGATGGATCATTTTTAACAGAGTTGCCATTTCACGCGGTGTGGTCTGTCCCCAGCCATATTTACGCCAGTCTCCCGTCCTCCCAGCGGTACGGGAATTCATGCGGGTATTTTTAAAGCCATTCGCGTCGAGCCATTTATTTATATTTTCACCGCCGACCAGCTTCTGAAGCCAAAGGCTTGCCGTGTTATCACTCGTTGTAATGCTTAGCATCTGAACCTTTCCAAGTTTGATCTTTTCACTATCCTTAAATGAGCCAAGGATATCTTCGCCGGCATATAATAAGCTATCCTTGTACACGAGAGTTTCGTCATACTTAAGCTCGCCCTTTTCTATTTTGTCAAATACGCCGCACATGATCGGCACTTTGATCATACTGGCGGTTGGAAAGATTGTATCTGCATTAATTTGCGCGATTTTGCCTGTTTTTAAGTTCTGAACATATATTCCTACATCGCCCTGAAATCCTTTTACCAGTTCCTCAAGTTTCAAATTTAATTTACGATCTATTTTGTCTTGTGCGCTTAGGGACAGAGTGCCAGCTAAGAAGCAGGCGATTGCGATAGAAATTTTCATCTGTTGATAGTTTGTTTTTTAAAGGTGATGAACCTGCCTGCCGGCAGGCAGGGCTATCATGATTTTAAATCTTCATGCCCCTGTGGGCTTTGGCAAAATCATGATGGTTTCTTCATTGTATTGTTTATCCCAAAGTAGTAAAATATCGTAAATATAAGGTTGAAATCAAAAGTGTATTTTTGCTGTAAGCCTGTTCCTATGAAGTCGTTTAGATTGCTATTATTTCCGTTTTCTTTAATTTATGGCGTTGGCGTGATGGCGCGTAATCTTGCGTTTGACCTGGGTATTATGAAGTCGACCGAGTTTGATCTGCCAATAATTTCTGTAGGCAATTTATCTGTTGGCGGTTCCGGAAAAAGCCCGATGACTGAGTATCTCGTCCGCTTGCTAAAGGATAAGTATAAAATATCAACCCTAAGCAGGGGCTACGGAAGGCGTTCAAAAGGTTTTCGCCTGGTAGATCAAACCTCACTAAGTACCGAGGCTGGAGATGAGCCATTACAGTTTAAGCGAAAATTCAATGACATCACAGTAGCCGTTTGCGAAAACAGGGTAGATGGCGTCAAAAAGCTTCAGGCCGATCATGAGCTCGTGATCCTTGACGATGCGTACCAGCACAGAGCGCTCAGGCCTGGCTTAAGTATATTACTATTTGACTACAACAGTATTTCAGACTTTAAAATGCTGCTGCCGGCGGGGGATCTAAGAGAGCCTGTGTGGGAAAAGGATCGGGCAGATATACTCGTCATAACTAAAACCCCGCCGGGATTAGATCAGGCTGATCGCCAGGAGATCTTA
>NZ_JBBJNI010000199.1:0-6067 GCF_037719425.1 Daejeonella sp.
TAAACGAATGAAAAATTTAAAATTATTTACTCTAGGCGCAATGTTCTGTTTTGTACTATTCGCCTGTGGGAAAAAAGACGCACAAATTGCCAATACTTGGCAAGTAACCGGAATTAACACGGAAACGGATCTTCCGGACTCGCTAAGAAATGCGATGATAGCTAACTCCAAAATGGTGTTTACTAAGGATGGTAATTACTCTACATCCGGAGGAATTGGCGCTGACCAGGGTACATATACCGTGGATGAAGCTGTCAAGAATCTTTCGACAGTTTCAAGCGCAGGCAAAAGCAGTGAAGTTTACACTATCAGTAAACTGGACAAAGACAATCTTATTCTTATAAACAAAGGCAATACAGTTACCTGTATTGCTGTAAAATAAATTATCATGGGACTATTTGATCAAGTAAATAAAGGGGTTGTAAACCAACAACTCCAAAATAATTATGGCGACGTTCTTAAGCGTGCCGGGATTAACATTCCAAATCTATGGGTGCAGGATGTAAAAGGAACCCTGACTGTTGCCGGCACGGTACCTGACATGGCAACCGGCGAAAGAGCTGTCGCAGCTCTAAAGGGTCAGCCAGGCGTAGTGAATGTTTTTAATCTGCTCGAGATGGAAGACCTGACCAGCAAGAATATAAAGATGAAAGTGGTCACTCAATCATCAAATCTGAATATTAGAAAAGGGCCGGGAACCGATTATGAAATAATCGGCAAGGCAAAGCATGAATCTCAGGTGCAGCTTATAAAAAGGATGTACAATGACTGGTATTATGTCCGTACCGAAGACGGAACTGAGGGTTTCAGTTCAGCGAATTATCTTCAGAGCCTTTAGAAGTAGCAAGTATTAAGTATCAGGTATCAAGACTTCGGGGCTCTCCCTATCTTGGTCCCTGGTATTTTTCTATCCCAGGCGCTGAATTATTCGCTTACGTAAAAAGGAATATTCCCGGTGGCGACTTTATTTTTACCATCAGAAGCATAGAGGAACAAGCGATAAGCTCCGGATTTTTTCGGTGATCTTAATGAGATACTGCCTGGTATGTTTTCTGTTATCAATCCCGTAATTGGCTTTGGCCTTGCTTCTTTATCACCTCCTTCTTTTAAGTCGGTACTCTCGGGAAGTAACTCCCACCGGTAGGCCAGCTGGTCTTTATTAGGATCAGTAACTATTGCAACCACTTTGTAACTTTGATTTCTCGAAAGGTAGATTGCCTCCGGCGTTTGCTTACCGTCAAGTGCTAACGTTTCAAGATGCGGAGCCTGGTTTGCGGGCCATTTCCCTGACCACAGATAATGCATGACATCCAGCACCTCGGAACCTTCTCCCGCTTCAGTGAACAGGCCATACCAGGTAGGAGTTCGCTCCTGTTTTTGTCCCCAGAGGAAAACGTATGAGCCAAGACAATTTTTATCTTTTTGGATAGAGGCTTCATAACGACTTTTGTAAACAGCGGCTTTCTGACTGCTGGTTTCCTCCACTGCCGCCTTCCATGGGAGGATCTTGCTTTCCCAATGCCCGGTTGGTCCCCATTCTGTAACCATGTAAGCCTTTGTCCAGTTGCTGGCTTTGACCCGATCCGGAACAACGGGAAGGCTTCCGTAAGTCTGTACAGAAAGCAGGTCTATATCAGGTGTACGTACCTTAATCTCTTCGATTACTTTTTTATTTACTCCGGCCAGCATTGTTGTGGAAGGGTGATTTGGATCTACCTCATGGATCATCTTAGAGATATCATTCACTGCGTCCCAGACTTTCGGATTCGTGGCACTAAGATTCAACTCATTTCCTATACCCCACATCAGCAAAGCTGGATGATCTTTGTAGGTGATAACTTCTTTCCGCAGTTTTTCAAGCTGTTTTTTTACTGCTGTAGTGTCATCATAGTTGAAGCCATGGCGTTCCCTTGCAACATCCAGACCCATTGTTACTGTTAAGCCAAGAGCCTGCGCTTTATCCAGGATCCCCATAGCATCCCTGGTACTCCATGTGCGCACGGAATTGCCCCCATATTCGGGCAGCTTTTCCATGTAACTCGTACCTCCTGCGCCCTTAACAAAATATTGTTTTCCGTCCCGCAGTAGTTTAAAGCCCTCATGGTCCTTCACCACCTCAACTTTAACAGGCTTGTTCGATTGTGCAGTCGCGGCAAGCACAACTAGCATCAAAAAGCTTATAGCACTTATTCTTAAAAAGCTGTTCATATCATGAAAATTGTTCGGGTCAAAGTATTATAATAAGCTAAATAAGCATCGCGAAAGCTGTAATGTAGTATTTATATAGTCAAAGGCAAAACGTTTTTCCGCTAATTTGGTTGCTTCGCTGTGCTCGCAATGACCGGCCATCAACAAAGAATTTCAAGGAGGGGGATAAAGTTGAAGCTCCAACTTTATCCCCCTCCCTTTATTACCGAGTGTTCTGTCATTGCGAGGAGGCACGACGAAGCAATCCTTAGACGCTCTGGCCGAGCGCAGCAACCCTTCATAAAGCATAACCCACAGTTAACATTCAGCTTACATGCATGCTCTTCCTTTGGAAAATAAGACCCGAATGCCCAAACGCGAAGTAGACCTCGTAATAATATCCGACATTCACCTGGGCACCTACGGATGCCACGCCCAGGAGTTGCTCTGCTACCTTAAAAGTATAAAACCTAAAAAGATCATTTTGAATGGTGATATAATAGATGTCTGGCAATTCAGTAAATCATACTGGCCAGAGTCGCACATGAAAGTCTTAAGAAGGATAATGAAGTTCGTTTCTGAAGGAGTCCCTGTATATTACCTCACAGGTAATCATGATGAGATGCTGCGTAAATTTGCAGACCTGAAGGTCGGGAGCTTCCGGCTCTTAAATAAACTGGTGCTGAATCTGGATGGTAACAAAGCGTGGATATTCCATGGAGATGTATTTGATATCACCATGCAGAATTCGAAATGGCTTGCCAGGCTTGGGGCTGTAGGCTATGATTCTCTGATCCTGCTGAATAGTTTTGTGAACTGGTGCCTTATAGCGATTGGAAGAGAAAAGTTGAGTTTTTCTAAACGAATAAAAGCCCGGTTTAAGGACGCTGTAAAGTTCATTAATGATTTTGAAAACACTGCCTCCGAACTGGCAATAGACAAAGGCTACAAATATGTTGTTTGCGGACACATACATCAGCCTGAAATGCGGGAAATGTCATCCCCGAAAGGGAAGGTATTATATCTCAATTCCGGCGACTGGGTAGAAAGCCTGACATCTCTCGAATATCACAATGGCAAATGGAGCATCTACAAATATCAGCCAGAAATTTTCGAAGGCACGATGCCGGAAGCGGAGGACCTTATGGACAATCAGGATTTGGAGGCGATGCTGGATATCAAATCGCTTTTTTTGCAATTTAAGTCTGGCTGAGTTTTAACCTCTGGGCCCTTTAAAAATTCAGAATACCAGTGCCCTGATGCTTTTATTATGCGTTCCTGGGTTTCAAAATCCACATACACTAATCCAAACCGGGGATGGTATCCCTCTGACCATTCAAAGTTATCGGTTAATGTCCACACGAAATATCCGTCTACATTAAGTCCTTCATTCCGCGCTTTAAGGATCTGCTGCAAATTAGCTTTAATATAATTTGTACGCTGGACATCATCGATCTTGGCATCACTCAAAGTATCAGTAAACGCTGCACCATTTTCAGTGATATAAATTTTTTTAATGCCTTTGTATGCATTGAATTTCCTGACCATCTCATACATAGAGGCAGGATATACTTCCCAGCCCATAGCAGTAACCGGCACACTCCTGTCCTTCGCCTTTACCACGGCAGCTTTAACATACGGAGTGAAAAATGAATTTCTAACGACCTCCCGCGTATAGTTCTGGATCCCGATGAAATCAAAATCAAAAGCCATTTTGTCCTTATCATCTGGTTGCATATACTTTTCGATCCTTTTCAAAAAAGGCAGCTCCTCTTCGGGATAGCCCATGCCGAGAATAGGTTCAATAAACATGCGGTTTAACAGCGCGTCAATGCGTTTAGCGGCGTTTACATCCTTCGGACGATTGGTGTAGGGCTCCACCAAGGAACAGGAGAATGTAGTCCCGATTTCTGCACCCGGAAGCAGGTCTTTTAAAATTCGGCCCCCTTCACTTGTGCTTAACACACTGTGGTGGATGGCCGGTATGAAATTTTGCGCGCCCGTTCGTCCCGGGGCGTGAACACCAAGAAAGTATCCGGCTCCTGTGAATGCCATAGGCTCATTCATCACGATCCAGTGTTTAACCCGGTCGCCAAAGTGTTTTGCGCAAACGGCTGCGTATTCCGAGAACCAGGAGATAATATCGCGGTTTGTCCAGCCCCCTTTTAGCTCGAGGGCATGTGGCAGGTCCCAGTGATATAAAGTAAGCCAGGGATCCGTTCCATTTTCCAGGCAGGCGTCAATTACCCTGTTATAAAAGTCGATTCCTTTCTGATTGACGGCACCTGTGCCACAAGGAAGTATCCTGGGCCAGGAAACAGAGAATCTGAAATTGGGGATGTTAAGCTTCTTTACGAGAGAAAGATCGGCGGGGTATCGATTGTAAAAGTCGCAGGCAATCTTCCCATGATGGCCGCTTAGTACCTTATTTTTCCGTTCAGTATATACATCCCAGATAGAGCTGCCCTTCTCATCGATATCATGGCTGCCTTCTATCTGGTAAGCTGCGGTTGACACCCCCCACTTAAAATCCTCCCCGAACAGATCACGGCTTAACTCATCTCCAATCTCCATACCTTTAAAACCTTTTTAGATAAACAAAGTTTCGGCACTGTCAAAAGTAGTATCGGCTTGATGTTTCTTAACGATCATATCGATAACTTTCTGTGTAATATCAGGATAATTGACAGCAATTTTCTGCCCGTGTTCGAGCCACTCTGAAATTAAAGGTTGATACTTGGGTTTTAAGTTTTTTATAACAGGAACCTTCATAGCCTGTAGTGCAGCTGCATTAAGATGCTGTTCATACTGATTTTTCATCGGGATCACCATCAGCTTTTTCCCGAGAAATAGAGCTTCTGCAGGAGTTTCGAAACCAGCCCCGCATAGTACGCCAGAAGACGATGCCATACTTGTGGTAAATTTGGCGCCATCAATTGGCTGGATGTTAATATTTCTGACTTTGAGGGGTCTTGAATTATGTTTCGAAAACACGTCCCATTCTACATCGTTAAACTCCGAAAGGAAATTGATCAATCGCTCGTCATCATAAGAAGGCAGATAAACCGTATAATGCCCGGCATCAGTTATTTGCTGAGCTCGCACTTCGCGGCGTATAACCGGCGTAAAAATATTCTCTCTAAAGGAGGAGAAGTGAAAGCCATATTGTGAGCTGGAAGGCGCATAGTTATTAAGTATCAGCTTTCCCATCATATCGTTTTCCGCGGGTCGGGGAAGTCCGGGACTAAGAACAGCTGCCTGATGGCTCAGTGAAATGCACGCCTTGTTTTTAAAGTAGCATGCCCATGCTGAAACCGGTTCAAAATCATTGATCACGAGATCATACTCCTCTACCGGCAGAGTCTTAATAGATCTTAGAAGTTTCCGGATATTCGTGCGTGCAAGAGTTTTCCATATACTCACCCCTCCTGATTTTCCAAAAATAAAGCTCAAGCCAGAGAGCTTATATTTTATGGGGAAGGGGAGGTTCAGATCACCCTGGCTGCCGCTGACAAGTATATCAACTTCTCCGTGTTTTTTAAGGCATGGGATAACATCCGTGGCCCTGCTCAGGTGGCCATTTCCTGTTCCCTGGATGGCATAAAGTATTCTCATGTTAGCCCGACACTGATTTGTCCGCCTTCTTTATCGCATCCTTGCCTGAAAAGAGAATAAAGCGGCCTCATGCGAATTTTAAAGATTAATGCAGAAATTCCTGCAAACCAGTTCAGCGGGTTCAAATATTTATCGGTTTTCATCCTGCAATTTACTGTTCTGAAATTATGTAAGGGTTTAGTTAGGGTTATTAGATTGTTATCCGCCCATGTCATCCCGAGCGCAGCGAGGGACCTTCGTACATTATCCTGCGTGTGGAGTTTTA
>NZ_JBBJNI010000049.1:0-26232 GCF_037719425.1 Daejeonella sp.
GTGTTGTATAGTCTTTACGACCATAACCACTCAAATCGCTATAACCCATATCATCCGTCATTATGTAAATGATATTCGGACGTTGCGATTGAGCAGTTGAATTAATAAAAAATGTGAAAGAAAGAATCATTAGACTCTTTCTTAAATGATATTGAAGTAGATAAATCATAAACGATTATTTAGATTATAATGGTCATGCAAGCTGACTGCTAACATTTGAGAACTAGCTAACGCAGGGAATTTATTGATTATCCAGCCCGGAACAAATGCCCAATTCAAAATATAAATGGAATTTATTAACTATAGCTGAAAAGTGAATGTTGATCCGATCCAAGTCTTATGCTTGCACTTAGCTGCAATTATATCTCCATTCCTGTTTTGTCAATATTTTGTTGTAGGCAATTTACTCTTAAACGTCCATTATAGTTTTTCTCCAACAGCTACAACCATTTCGCATGGCCCAACAAAGCCGTTTTCAGTTTCAAACTTTTGAAATTCACTTTCAATTTCCTCCCAGACTGATTCTTTATCTTGGTCAGATAAACCGCTCATCATTTGATGCAAAGCGCCGAATGATTCTTTTTCAAACCGTACGCACTCTTTTGTCGATGAGAGCTGCAAAGGAGAATTAACAAGTTCAGATCGATTTCCAACTGAAGGAAATCTGCAGAGCATTTGTTATAATGATCAACATCAAATTATTATTTTAGCTCAGGCTTCGGCAGACAGCTGGTCTACTTAACCTCTCATCAAATCAAAACTGTAACGCGAAGGAAAGTGGCAGGAATAGAGGTCGTATTTATTATTTCGCTTTTATTCTGACTATTAAATAAAGCTTCAAGTTCAGTCTGCAAATCTGAAGCTTTATCGTTTTTTTCGGCAGCTTCGAATGCATTCATCGTTGGTCCGTAGTACGTTTTAAATAACGCAACTAATTCGGTAGGAGTGCAATCGGCATTAAAAGTATATGTATCACGAACAAAAGATATTTTTTGTTTAGCAACTCCAGCACTTTCAAAGCGCTCAATCACATTATCCTCAACACCCCAGAGCATAGGGCTGATGAAACCATCGGGAGGAGGCGGTGTATAAGAAGAACTGATTTGTGCTACCAGGGTTGGATCGCCCGGTATCCAGTTGCCCATAACAATCTTGCCGCCCGGACGGGTTACACGAACCATTTCTTTGGCAACATCAAACGGTTTGGGTGCGAACATAGCCCCAAAGATGCTAACTACCATATCAAAAGAATGATCCTTCAATTCATTCAAATCGGTTGCATCGCCTTCCTTGAAGATGATATTGGTAAGTCCTTCTTTTTTTGCACGAAGATTTCCTGCTTCAACAAGGTTTGAAGCAATGTCAACACCTGTAACATCTGCACCTAATTTTGCAGAAGGTATTGCCGTGGTGCCATCGCCACAGCCAAGGTCTAATACCTTAAGACCCTTTGTGATTCCAATTTTAGCAACCAAGTCTGACCCGCTTTCTCGCATGTTTTCTGCGATGCGGGTGAAGTCACCCTTTTCCCATAATACTTTGTTTGGATTCATATTAATTGTGTCAGTGATTATAGTGCTGACTCCGCACTTTTTTGTTTGCATACTCTATTCGGTTTTCAGCATCACCGTTTTTAAGTTGTCAAATGTATAATTGTTACTCTCCAGCTTTCAGGTTAGCCGAGTTCCCGAGCATGAAGCACGACGTTCGAGTATTTGGGGAGGCAGAATCTATTGCTGATCTGCCGGGTACAAGCACTCATTGAATATATATAATTGAAGTTAACAAAAAAGCCAGATTTACAAAAGTTAACCGCAACAACTACTGATGCATGCAAATAGCTAATGTTACATTGTCAAGCCCTTGTTTTGCAAATACTTTTGTTGTGCTTTTGATCTGCACTGTACTCATATCTTGCACATAATAGATCTGTGCATTGCTGGAAGCAGCGGTAATAATTAAGAGCAGAACAAAAATTAGCTTTTTCATAGGTATTAATTTTAAGTCAAAAGAACACTTAATTCACTTATCTGGCAAAACTGGTTCTCTTTTATTTACATTGTGGACTGCGAGCAGTTTCCATTGTCCCTTATCTTTGATAATAACCCATGTGAAAATTCCATGTCTTGGTTGTCTGGGAGTACCGTCAGGATCAAAGTCACCCCTTAATCCCCAACCAATATGCATAATGGCTAAATCCGGCTTTAAATACTTCAACTCCATGCTATCAGTTGTCCACACACTGCTTTTAAACATCGTTTGGTGCTTTTGCTTATGGTCTTTTACCGCTTCTGCTTTCCCTTTTAGCCATGTGCCCGCTACAGTTACAAAATCCACATCTTTCCTGAGCATAGTGCCCATGGAATCCATGTTGTGAGTGTTCCAATATCGCTCCCATGTAGCAGGAAGCAGTCTTAACGCAACCAGATCTCTTGAGTTATATGTTTTACTCGCTTGGCCAAAGCTGGATAAGGAGATAACAACAAAACTTGTTAGGATGCAGATATATCGCATATGTCTCAATATTATAATTTAATATTCTCAATAATCACATCCCAATCCGCAAATCTTCACTGCTATGCAGTATCGGCCGTTCGGCTATAACAGGAATAATGTCCCCGCTTTCTTGGGTCTTCTTTAATAATGGATAATGATTCTTTTTCCATAGATCAATAAATTCATCTGCGTGCCCCCACTTTATCTTATAATAATTTTCCATTTTAACATAGTTCGTCGCAGTGGTAGTCGATTGCCCGTAAACAGGATTCGCTATAATTAAGGCAAACAATGAAAGGGTCAGAATTATAAACTTTTTCATATTTTGATTTTGATTTAAAACTTTTCGGAACTAATTTATCATAATGTAAGGGGCTAAAAATTTAAAGTTTTACCCTCTAAAATTCATCCCTATCCAATTTTCAAGACTTACCAGATTTGTAAATTCTTTCTTTGTTGACTCCACATCCTTTATAGGAAAAACGCTTTTTTCATCCATATACTTGAACATTTTATAAAGACCATTACCCATGAATACTCTCGTTATAAGTACTGGCAGCTTTTTATATTCTATTTTTTTGTTCATCACTTTCGTAAATGCTTTAGCCACTTCCTGAGTACTCAAATGTTCTGCTGCCAGTGGAATGGTTCTACCTAGATATTCTTCACTATTCTCGAATATTTTTGCGGCCGCTTTACCAATATCCTCTGTTGCTATATATTGAATTATTGTATCTCTGTTAATTGGTTGTACCAGTTTTCCTTTCAGTATTCCCTTTTTTACCTGCGGAATTAGAAAATTTTCATAAAATGAAGTAGGTCTGATGATAGTAAAGGGTAACCCTGTTTGCTTAATATGGTTTTCAATTTCGAATTTGCTATCCATGTGGGGAACTCCGGTATTGTGGTCAACTTCGCAGGCCGAAGAGTATAAAAAATGTTTTACTTCAAACTCTTTTCCTAGTGTTGCTAATGTAACCCCCTGGCTGATCTCTTTTTTAACTCCATTTTCAAAACTTTGCACACTAAAGATCCCATATACACCCTTCAAATGTTGACGATAAGTATCAGCATTGTTTAAATCGCCTTCTACCAACTCAATATTTAGCTTTTTTAAATTTTCTGCTTGAGTTGAATTTGTTTTCCTTGTAAGCACTTTTACAGTAAAACCTTGCTGCACTAAATTTCTAGCAACCGCACCACCTTGTTTGCCAGTTCCACCTGTTACAAAAATTGTCTTGTTAGTTGTCATAGTTCTTTCGATTTTGGTTAAGTTTTAATCATCAGACTGAATTGCAGGCGACGGTACCGCTTGGCGATGTGCCGTTATTTTAAAACTAACTGCGTATAACCCATGCTTAATTTATAAATAAAAGTTAATATTTATTTCTATCGCCAGGAGTTATTTGTTAGCGGCTCTCGTTTTCTATCGTTAATTTTAACTGTCGTTTATGTTCACCTAATAAGCGAAAAATAGCATAAATACCAATTATCATTGGTAAGATCGCGGTGTACATTCCTGAAAAATAGTAATGTTCTGTAGTTTTATAATAATAGTTCGGCATGTTCGCAACTTCTGTACCGTTTATACTTTGAGTTAAACTGTTGCTATTTGAAGGGTCGATTTGAGGTTCTAATAGCGGAAATATAAAATGTGTAAATTCGGCTACTCCCGGGCCAATAAAAATAAACCACGCAATAAATCCTGCAATAGGGATTCTCTTATAAAGCCCCAATGTTGTTAAACTGCAAATTACAGGGCCCGCTAATGCGAATACTAATAAAAAACTTTTTTCTGTCCAGGGAATATTGAATAATCGGCTCATTGCTGGACCGAACCCAGTTAAATATTCTTCTATAATATGAATCTGTAATGCAGAAACTGTTAGTACAAAGAGGGGGAGAATAATTTTTGAATCTGTTGGATTTTTTAGATAAGTAAAATGCCAAAAGAAAAATCCGATCACCGCTGAACCTCCTACAATAACTACAGGTGGGAGTCCTATTTTAATGTAGCCAATTATTGGTGCTATAATGCAAAAAGCCATTGCAGCTGCTACGCTAATTACTTGTGTCCGTTTTGATGTTTGCATTTTCTGGTTGTTTAGTTGATCTTGCACCCTTGCCCACAACGATTTGGCACTTGGCGTAGGGGGGAATTAGAAGTGCAAATAACTGTAGGATTCCAAATGTTCCATTTAGAACTTCTACCTGCGTTTTATCGAGCCCTTGTTAGCGGTTCGTTGTTGTTGTTTTTTTTTGGAAGTCAAACAAATAGTAACTTAAGTAGAAAAGGAACGAGATTCATGTCACCTAGCATAATTCAAACCAGATGTCAGCTGTTGTTTTTCTTTCTCTGGATGTTTTAAGAATTGTCTTATTGTCGCCAGGTGCGAAAGTAAAACAAGAGGCACTATGAACGAGGGCAACAAGTTAAAAGGAAAATATAGAACAGCAATATTTGGTTGATCAAAAGCAAACTTCTGAAAAGGAAATGGTGCTGACAGAACTGCATTCGCAACAATATTCATAAGTAGAACTAAACAGATTAAATTCCAAACCAAGATTATCTTTCGGTCTAATTTCTTTTTTATAAAACCGAAGTAAAAAATAATGGGAGCTGTCAGCCCAGATAGTATATCAAAGTTTCTTCCTTCAAATGTCATAAGTTCAGGCACGGTTTTATGAATGAATAGCCAAAAGAGAACAATTTCAACGGGAATTCTAATTGTATGTAAAATCGTTAAAGTCTTTGCGTCCAGACTGTCAATATAACGTTTACCCCTTGACGTTGTAAATAATCCAATTATTAGAAGGAAAGGTGGCAAAACTAAAAGCAGAAACCTTGGTGGAATTGTGTCCGTCGCGGTGTAAAAACCTGATAGTCCGATAGCAGTTTGCAATATTAACCAGGTCAGTAATACTATTAAAGTCGATTTAGAATTATTGGTCGCTTTGTAAAATAGTGTTAATGTTAAAATTGTAGTCAGCCCAAAAGATATGCTTACGTATGTCGGTAAATTTTCCATAGGTGTGGTGATTTTTTAAAATAACCGCAAACAGTTTTGGGTTTAAGTTGTGCCCGATTAAAAGCACTCAATGCCGCCCGAGCACTAAAGTAGTTAAAAGCATAGTAGAACGAACCCCGTCGCCCTCGTATAATTTAAATCTGGTTAGCAGAAGTTGCTTTTACCCAGACTTAAGATTTCCTATAAATCTTTAGTCCGCGTTTTTCTAAAAGGTTCAAACTTAAAATAGATATTTAATAGTCCCAGAACTGCACCAACTATTATCCCTATAATAATACTCTTTAAAATCAAATGGCATATTGCATTTAAGTCATTTAAATCGACATCAAAAAGTCCTTTTGTAATTAAACCAGCAATGATTCCCGCAGAAATTGCTGAAAAAGTCACTATAAAATATCTAAAGTTGGTCGGTTGAGTCATGATAAATTTGATGAGGTCAGATGCGATTTATTGGTTTTTGCAATCTCTGCTAACAGTTTGCAAGTTAAAAATTTGCGGTTTTACTCGCAAAACTCTTTCAGCCAGAACTAAATTAGATAACGTTTAGGGCTTTGCGAAGAAGGGGAATTCAACGCACAAATGTTCAATAAACCACAAATGTTGATTGAAGTACAATGTTCAAATTAGCACTTCTGCCACTTTTTTGCAAAACCCTTGTTAGCAAAGCCTTTTCCCACGTTTAATACTTCTGTCCAATTAATTTTTGGTCTGTCTTTTGGATAGCCAATTTCAGTTCTGTATTCTTTTCTGTCATTCGTAAAATCCCACCATTTTTTCGAGTAATCCTTGTTTTTGGCAAAATCAACTACCAATCTAAATTGGTCTTCCACACAAGGGTCGGTTTTGTAACCTTTCTTTTTTTCATAATTGTCGGTCAATTCCGCACCACTTTTTCCATTCAATTCTTCAACGCTGTAATAACCCAAAAAAATTAAATCTTTCGCAAACTCGATTCCGATTGACGGAATTTGTTGAAAATCAGCTAAAGCATAAATTTCCTTTGCCCGTACTTCTGAAATATTTAGTAATACTGCTAATTCGTCAGATGCATACTCCAAAATTTCGTATTTCTTTATTTTGTTCTTTCGCAGATTTTTTCTTTCTGTTTCGGAAAGTTCCAATTTTATGTTTGACCTACTTTTCATAGTCATAAAAACTATTCTTTTAGCTTGAAATATGGATTGTAAATAAGTCCGATAACATTTCCGAATGGGTCTTTTAGCGTTGCAGTCATTATTTCTCCGCCAGTATTATACGGTTTTTCATTTTCCGTTGCTCCCAATGACGTAAGTCGGTCATAAACCTTTTGTATTTTCTCAACTCCCCAATACGAAACAACGCTTTCTATTTTTTCGCCTTTTGTTCTTTCTTCTGGCTGAAGTCCCAATTCGTATCCGCCAATATTAAATCCGACGTAATATGGTTCATCAAAATAGGCTTTCGTTTCAAATGCTTTTGCATACCAATCTCTTGCTTTTGCATACCAATCTCTTGCTTTTGCGATGTCGCTAACTTTATAAATAGTGGTTCGCAAACCTAAAATTGATGTTTTTTCCATATTTTTTCTTTTTGATTTAATTCGGCTTTTTCTTGGGAATAACCAAATTGTACAAATAAGGTTAAAATTCCGATGAATATTGTTCTTTGCATAATGTTTGTTCAGGTTGTTGCTAACGGTTGGCGGGTTGAAGTTGTGCCGGTTTTATAGAACTTCTTTGCGCGTAGCACTAAAGTTGTTAAAAAGCAGAACAGATCGAATAGCACTTCAGCCGGCATAACTTAAATTTGCTGTTAGCGGCTGGTTTTCCATCTCACTTCTGCTTCTGAGATCATATAATATCTGTCCTTATGCTTCTTAACCGATGGGCCAAATAAATAATATTTCTTCCTAAACCCCCAAGCGTAGGGAGGGCCCCATATCAAAGTTCCTGATGTTAACGGTTTGGGTTGTTCAATTTTTTCGATGGTGTAAAGCTTACCATTATTGAAATAAAGTTTATTGGGTCGAAGATTTACGACTCCAGTGTCGCCAGGATATGAAGGTGAAATCTCGTTATTGCAAGTCAAGTCACGTAGATATGAAAGATACGTGAGGAAAACGGTGTCTTTAACAGTCCGCCATCGTCCACATGATATGTCATGAAACAGTTCATATCCTAGTCTGTACTTAAATGTTGAATCTGAATTAAAAACAATATAATTGTTTTCATTAAGTGAGTCATTGAAATATTTTCCGACTAAGCGATTTTGTCCAATAGTGGTAGCCGTTAATAAGATCAATATGAATGATAAACAGATTTTCATGGCTTGCCGCTAACGTTTGGCAGCTACCCAAAGGGCGGGGCAAATCACGATAAAATTCAATTTAAGACAAAATTCGAAATTAAGAGTAAAGATTCTTAGGGGAAGAATCCCCCGCCTTTTGGGTAGGTGCTGTTATACGCAGGCGCTTAGTTTAGTACGCGTACCTTTTTTGCTTTCAGGTATTCTTTTAGTTGTTCCAGGGTCATATCAGCAATCTCTGTTGAGATTTTTTCCTTTATTTTTCTGAAGGTTTCAACGGTATCAAATTCTTTTGCTTTTATTTCCTTTTTCGTTTTAGTCTTCATAACTGATTATGTCTTTAGGTGATCTTATTTCAAGAGTCGGATAACCTGAACGTAAATTTACAGAATTATACCCTCGAATCCGATAAACATTCACAATGTGTTTGAAATTCCAGCTTACAAGAATGTCAACTTTGTGTATTGTGGCCAAAGCAATGTGCACACAGTCGTCAAAGCTCGTTTTGCCGCGAGATTAATCGCTTCCTCGCTCACCTTTACAACCTCTAAATATTCCTTTGGCAGATTCTTGAAGAAATCTCTTACTCGTTTGGGTGCCGAAAATAGCTCGCCTTCGGACAAATCCGAGTAGACACAAATTACCTGACCCAGTCTTACCTTTTCGAAGAGTTGAATAGATATTTCATCGAATTCGATGTCATAAACTCCCCCAAATACAGATGTGTCAAAATAAAATCGTTGGATCATCAGGTAAATTTACAAAATTTCGTTCGGGTCTGGTATTTTTTGAGAAAGCGGGAGGTTGAGTATAACGGTTTGCGGGTTTAAGTTGTGCCGGTATTAATACCACTGTCTTTTGCCGCGTTGCACTAAAGTAATTAAAAAGCAGAACAGATCGTAGAGCACCTCAGCCGGCATATCTTAAACCCGTTGTTACAGGCTGGCGCTTAGAAGCAAATGACAATCCAAAGCTGAAAAATAATAGAACGTTTATCTTTTCTTTCTTTCCATTTTCAATTCTCGCTCAATTAAGAAGTCGTTAATGTCAATGCATTTGACACCATTTTTCTCTGCCACGCTAGGGATCTTATTTGGTTTCGTTTTGCTCTCGTTAGTTATCAATATATAATTGTGGGTTTTACAAAAGGCTATTAAGTAAGGATCAGCTTCTTCCTTTCCCTCGGCTTGCTTCTTGGCGTCAAAAAAACCTGATTTATACTCTTCATTAATAATGGGAATAGCGGCATTTATACTTGCCGCATCTGTAGGAACAACCAACTGTTTTTTCCATTTTTTGACCCATTTCTTTAGAAATTCCTGTTTGCCTTCGTAACTGTTGATTTCTTCTTCAACAAAGTCAATAGTTTTGAAAAGTCCCTGTTTGATTAGCTCTTCGATCTCCTCCCAAATAGCTGTAAATACAGGATTTTCATAGTTGAAAGTAGATTCGAGCCTTATGAATGAACTTGTGTCCATCACATAAACATTTTTGCCCTCATTAAAATCTAATTGCATCTGTTAAACATTTAACAATTGACGGGTCTTAGAAATATAGGAAAGCTTTATTCCTAGGAAATCGGACAAATCTTTAAGGTCAATCCGATTTTGATCAAATGCTGAGAATGCAAGAGATACATACGCTCTGCCTTTTTCCTTTATCGTTTCTTTTGCGAGGTTTCTCCCCTCTGGATGTTTGGCTCGTCCAAATGACGGCTTATTCCAAGCTAAATGTCTGTCTTTATAATATTCAGCCGTTGTTAGATTGCTTTCCAGCAAACTTCTTAAGATGGCTAGCGGGCCAACATGAAAATAATTAGCTAATTCAATTAGGTCTTTTTTTGCCCAAATTTTATCGCCTTTTGCCGCTTGTTCAATTACGATTTTCATTTGTAGGAGCTCTGATACGGGGATTAGTATCTCAGCTGAAAATGCATTGCACCATTTTTCAATTTGGAGACTGGTATTATAAGATAAATCACATAGTCCTCCTTCATTCAGGATTATATGGCCCAATTCATGAAATAATGTAAAAATTTTTGCAGTCGCTGGTTCCCCTCCTCGCTTTATTCCTATTATTGGTATATCCTCATCCACGATAGAAAAGCCTCTTAAATTGTCTTGAGTCAATGTTAATTGGAAAACAGCAACTCCGATTGATTCTATCTTCTCAACATAAGCTTCTAAGCCCAAATTAACATTTGTGTATTCCCGGATTTCACTTAGATTTAATTCAGTACGTATTTTTTGTGCTATCATTAAGGGGTTATCCTGTAATGATGCTTTGTATTGAAATCGAGGCGATAAAATTCCAGCATCTTGCTTTAACTCCATTAGAGAAATAGCAAGTGCCCGTGCTTTACGAACCGCCATAATGGTTTTTTCGTGGAAGTTTCCTACGAATTTAGAATCAATTGTCCTCCTGTCTGGCGGAAGTGGCTTCTCTTTTGGTGGGTTAGTTAGTAATAAGGTCGCAATGGTTCTTTTATATGCTTTCGAAAAGTCTTTTAATTCCTCCAAAGTTGGCTGCCTTTCTCCTTCTTCAAGTTGTATCAGACGTTTTGGAGGTATACCCGTTTTCTCCGCAGCATTTGCACGATTTAATACAATTGCTTCTCTCGCCCATACAAGGACTTTATGATTTACAGCTATAGTAATGGGATCTTTCATCTATGTTCTTTCAAATTTAGATATTATTTCGATCCTTTTATGTGGTTCTTTTTGTACGCTTATGGCCTTTCCGATTATACGTCGGGATCGCATTGTCGTTTGTTGCGCTTGCCTGTAACTTATTTATACATCTTATAAAGTCAGACAAAGCCAGCCGTATCCGGCGGCTTGCTGCTACTTTAGTATCTTTTATTAAAAGTAACACTTAAATATCAAGATCATCGAATGGGCTTTTAATATTTTGAATGCTTTTGGTGCTCACATGCGTATAGATCTCTGTGGTCTTGCTGCTGCTATGGCCCAGAATTTCCTGAATATATCTCAAATCAGTTCCGCTTTCCAGCAAATGGGTTGCATAACTATGCCGTAACCAATGCAATGTTACTGGCTTTTGAATTTTAACTTTTAAAACTGCTTGATTTAATACGCTGGATAGGCTTTTTTCACTGTACTGATCCCCGGCATTCTGACCCTCGAAGAGCCACACCCGTGGCCGGTATAATCTGTAATACTGTTGTAATTGTATAATTATCTTTTCTGACAGAGGCACAATGCGGTCTTTTTTGCCCTTCGATTGTTTCACAAGCACCAATTTTCTTTTCGAATCGATATGTTGCGGTTTAAGGTTTAAGAGCTCAGATCTTCGTAACCCACAGCTATATATGAGGCAAAGCATGGCTTTATGTTTTATATTTCTGGGGGCGTTTAAGATAGCTTTAATCTCATCCTTACTAAGAACGTTTGGAAGTAGTTTCTCCTTTTTCGGCCTGTGGATTAGATTAACATTAATCCGAACGTCGGACTGAGTATTGAAAAATAATTTAATGGCATTGACAACCTGATTCTGATAGGAGGATGACAGCTCATTCTTCAACAGAAAGTTATTGTTAAACAGGATGACGTCGTTATTGGTGATTTCACCAATTGTTTTATTATGGTAAAAGGTCAGAAACGTTTTTAAAGCGTTGATGTATGTGTTGATCGTGCTCTCTGCATATCTCCTGGAGCGTAGCCAAAGCAAAAAACTATCTATGTGTTCTCTTTTACCTTGAAGCTTATCTTTGTCAGTCTCAACTTTAAACCGGGTACGATTTTCCTGGGTGTCGGGTAAATGCCATACCCCTAATTCATCGCTCCATTTAGCATCTTTGAGTTTCTTGAATCTCCTGACAAGAAGTTCTGTTTTTTCAAACTCTACCGCGATACGATTATGTCCCCGGTTTCTAATAACCACTGCCCGCCATGTCGAATCACTTGCGTCTGAATTTTCGTTATTCATAATTATCCTTTCGTCTAACCAACAGATACGAGTCACCATTAAGTTTCATATACCCATAATCATAACAGAAATAATAGGTATTTCCCTTTTGAGTGTTATACAGATGAGTATGATAGGTCAGATCAAAACCGTAACGCAGCAAATCGTCCCTTCGTAATTTTACCTTATCGCCGGTACAGAGCTTCGTAAGGATAGAATAGTTTTTCCTGAGTATAGCATTGACCTGCCGCAGGGCAGAACTTGCGCCTGCTTTGAGTTGATTGTTGTAATTGCTGCGGCATTGATCATCGCAGAATTTCTTATCGGCCCTTCCCCGGAGAGGAGAGCCACAGTCTAAACATTCACGTTCCATGTCTTAAAGAATATTTAGATGAAGTTAATAGAAGACGTTTGCAAACGGATATAAGCGTGTATATCCGTTTATCCTCCGGTTAAAACTTATGACTCAGCCCATCTTTGTTATGTCGCTGGCCGAGGGCCGGTCAGTGTTCGTTAATGAACTATGAAAATTTTAACACCATGAGCAATTTAAGAAACAGTGTACGCCTGATGGGATTTTTAGGCACAGATCCTGAAGTCAAAACTATCGGGGAGAAAAAGAAGCTGGCAAAAGTGGCCATCGCCACCAATGATGCGTATAAGAACGATAAAGGCGAAAAGATCGAAGAGACTCAATGGCACAATTTGGTGATGTGGGACGGACTCGCAGCAGTAGCTGAAAAGTATCTGCATAAAGGTTCGGAAGTGAGTGTGGAAGGCAAGCTGACCAGCCGTTCTTATACCGATAAGGATGGTGTTAAAAAGTATTTCACCGAGATAGTGGTGAATGAGTTACTCATGCTTGGCAAAAAGCAAGGGTAGATTTAGATGAGAGGGCAGGGGGTTAGACTTCCTGTCCTTTTTTAAAACTCGAAATCGGTCCTATGATAAACTCCGGGACGGGCGTGGTCACCCTCTTTAAAATCAAACTCAACAGCAGCGACGCCTTCAAGCTCCGTTATTGAGTACGTAGCTTCGGCAAGGTATGCCCGGGCGCCTTCACTTCCAAAACGCTGAGTCAGGTACGTGGCATCGGCAATACTCACGTATGCTTTATCGCCCTCTAATTTCTTCCATACCAGTTTAATCTCGGGGTATTTTATGTTTAAGGCATCAACCATATCTGCAGGTTGCAGATTAGCCATGTCGGCGGTGGGATCCCTTTTAATCTGCATGGCATGCGTGGTTTCATCAATTTGCACCGTCCACGGCAGAACAAGAGTTTTCTCACTGTCCATGCTCCCCGCTTTTTTCTCTGTTGTGACAGTCTTAGACGGTTCGCTCTGGCAGGAAGCAACAAAAAAAGATGCTACTACTAAGTATTTGTATAGTTTCATCGCTTATGGGGTGCTATGTGCTACGGGTATGATTTTGCCGTTAAAAAACTTATGGCCTGTAAGCGCAAAATCAGCAATATACTTTCCCATTTCGAAAGCCATAACCGGTGACTGGTAGTCGGGGAAGGCTTTCTCCAGCATTTCTGTCTGCGCTGATCCGAGTGCAAGACAATTAACGCTTATTTCCCGGTCGGCGAGTTCCATGGCGAGGCACTCCGTAAGTATATGCAAAGCAGCCTTACTTGCTGAGTATGCTGCGAGTCCCGGGAATTTCTCACTGCCCTGGAAACCACCCATACTTCCAATATTTACTATATGGCTTTTAGGAGGCATCAGTGGCACAATATTCTGGATCATCTTTACGTGGCCAAGCAGATTGTTTTGAAGCATCTCGGCAAAATCCAGCTGGGAGATCTCCATGAATGGTTTATTTATCAATGACCCTGCATTATTGATGAGAACATCCACGATACCCATCCGGTCTTTTATAAAGGGTATTAGTCCTGTTTCGTAGTCATCATGAACGATATCGAATTTGGCACTGTACAGGAAGCAGTCCGGGTTTAAAGCCAGTGCTATTTCCTGTAATTTGCTTAGCTTATCTTGTGATCTTGCCAGGGCAACGACCTTATGTGAGCCTATTCCGGTTAACTCCAGGACGGACTCAAATCCAACTCCGCTGCTTGCGCCTGTAATTACTATATTCATTTATTATTTTGTTAGCTGGCTTACCGGATTTTTGATCAGGTAAAAACCATCGTGGATCAGTTTAGTTAAAGACGGCTCGTTTGACGCTTTCATCTCCAGATATATCTTTATATCGGCGGCAGTCTCGATGTAAATATTCTCATGGTCCAGTATTTCCAGTATCTCCATGGAACACAGCCAGTCTTCACGAAAGTTATTTTTAATCTCTTCCCACACTATAGGTAAACCTTGGTAAGATGTATGGTTCTCACGGCAATGACGGACCTTGCGGAAAAGTTCATGATATCTTTTGGTAGCGTCGTCGTACTTCAAATGATATGTCGCAGTTTTAGATATCGGAGCTATTGCCTCGAAAGAATCCTTGTCGGCTGCTCCACAGTATACTGAGACAATCTTTTCTCCAACGGCCATGTCGTAAGTGCCCCAGGTTGGATCGAAGAATATATTTCCATTTTCATCTTTAACAGTACAGTCAGAGAAAGCGATCAGGATAATCTGGTCATTCTTTCTTGTTATTGATTGAACAGTACCGCTGACGGTTAGTCCACTACTGAAATGGAGGTTTGCTTTTTTATTGACCAGTATCCCAAGATCTTCCAGTTCCGTTTCAGATGCATTTTCAAGAGGGCGGTTGAAATAGTGTAAGCGGCCGACCGGTGATGAGAATCCATCTGCGTGATATTTCTTGTCGTGGCCTTTAAGCTGTATGTTTTCATAAGATAGAGCAGAGGGCCCCGTCGTTTTAATAAATTGCAGCTCGTCGTTCGAGTTCATACCCATATCCGTAAAAGTTCCGCTCACCTGAATGCCGGAGCTGAATACCGCTGTACAGATATTTTTACATTCAATAGCTTTCAGAATGCCTTCAGAGCCGCCTCGGCGAAAAGCCATCGTGTCAGCAAACTGCTCTAATACATTTATCAGGTTTTGGAAGTCCGAAGTTACAAATAGCTGCGGCTGCGGCTTGGTGATGTCAAAAGGGCAGTTTATAGCATCCAGGGTATACCAGTTCTTAGTAACCTCAGGATTCATACAAGTTGTGCTCTCTCCTATAGAGGAAAGCAGCCCCGCTCCGTAAATTTTTGGTTTCTCTAAAGTCCCGATAAGTCCGTATTCAACCGTCCACCAATGCAGCCTGCTCAGCAATGCCATTTCAGACGGCTCACCGAGGTTCTTTTGACAGAAGTCTACGCGTTTTTCTGCTTTCCTTAATAAGCCGGGATCAGCATCATGCATCTCCTTTAGAATTGAAAGCTCACGAATAGCTTCGTAAAGCTCAAAATCCTTTGAAGAAAACATTGCCTTTGCGCCAATAGAACCAAAGTAGCTTAAATATTCATGGTAATCTTTGTCGGCAATAATTGGAGCGTGGCCAGCAGATTCGTGAATAATATCAGGCGCCGGGGTATATTCGATATGATGAAGCTGGCGAATATCAGCAGCTATCACAAGTACCCGGCAAGATTGGTACTCCATAAAAGCCGATGGCGGGATAAAACCATCCACTGTAACAGCTCCCCACCCTATTTTCTTTAAGGCATCGTTCATTTCCTGCAGATCAGGAACTTTTTCAATGGTTAAGCCCGCAGCTTCCAGCCCCGGAATATATGGGTAGTATGCAATGTCTTTCAGATAGCTGTAATTCTGGCACATAACATATCGCCAGACTGCATGATCGACCGGTGTATAGTGCTCATAGTGCTGCTCAACAATGAATTGCCTCAAGTGATTAGGTAATTTTTTTACCTGAGGATTATTGAAGTCATTAAAGCCTGCCATTGTGTTATTTTTAGGTTATAGCTGCTTGTAAAGTTACGGATTTTTTCAACCGCTTGTTTTTACACTAAGCCTTTTTTGCCATGATAACCTAGATAATTTTGTACTTTTGATGGTACATAACACTATGAAACCATCATGATTTTGCCAAAACCCGCAGGGGCATGATAATCAAATCATGATAGACCTGCCTACCGCCAGGCAGGTTCATCACCGCTAAACACAATAAATAGACGGATGAAAAAGCGAATTCTTATTACTGGTGCTGCTGGCTTTATTGGAAGTAACCTGGTCCGCAGTTTATTGAAGGATGGCCGCTACTGGGTAATAGGTTTCGATAATTTTGACCCCTTTTATCCTCGTGCTGAAAAGGAGAAAAACATAAGTCCTTTTGAAGGTGACAGAAATTTCCGCTTTTATGAGGGAGATATTCGTCACCGGGCCGATCTCGATGCGCTTGATGATATTGATGTTATTGTTCACTTAGCTGCAAAGGCCGGTGTAAGGCCCAGTATCAAGGATCCGATTCTTTACCAGGAGGTAAATGTTGGCGGAACCCAGAATCTGCTTGAGTTTGCGCGAAGAAGAGATATTAAGCAATTTGTGTTCGCATCATCAAGCAGTGTTTATGGAATAAATGAAAATGTGCCATGGTCGGAAGATGATAAGCTTATGCCAATCAGCCCTTATGCCTCGAGTAAGCTTTCGTGTGAGATGCTGGGACATGTCTACAGCCATTTATATGGGATACGTTTTCTGGCCCTTCGGTTTTTTACAGTATACGGACCGGGACAAAGGCCTGACCTTGCTATTCATAAGTTTTTCAAGTCAATAATAAATGACCAGCCTATTCCGGTCTTTGGAGATGGCTCTACCAGCCGCGATTATACTTATGTTGAAGATACTGTTAAAGGTATCGAAGCAGCAATCTCATATGAATCCTCAGATTTTGAGATAATTAATCTTGGTAATCACCGTACGATAACGCTTCAAGACTTAATCACTTCAATAGAAGCCTCGTGTGGTAAAAAGGCTGTCATAGATCGGCAGCCTGAACAACCGGGTGATGTGCCTCAGACTTATGCCAATATCCATAAGGCCCAAAAGCTGCTTAAGTATCACCCATCAACAGACCTGAAAATGGGGCTGGACAATTTTTATTCCTGGTATCTAAAGGCTCAGGACTTGTAGCGCGGTCACAATGTACTGATTACTGTTTACCGATTACTGGTCACTGAACCTCAACCTCCCTCTCTCCTAATTGTTTTGGATAGAAAATAAAATAGACTCCACTGAAAGACAATATAGCCGAGATGCAATAAAAAAGGAGACTGATGATAACAGCAAGATGCTGATCCATCTGGAAATATTGTGCTCCGTATACAAAGACTAACTCCCTCGCCCCTAAGCCACCTACTGTAAAGGGGAAGATCGCAACCAGAGATGATAAGAGAAACATGAACAGGTATGGAGCAAATTTGCCTTCATAATTCAGTGCGTATAATAGAATTATCACAGAAACAACCTGCATCGACTGAACAAGAAGCCCCTTGCCGTGAGTCAGTAAAAAATTATGGCTGTAATCACCGAAGTAGCGTCGCATAACAAGATAGTAGACTATGCTTCCTGTAAGAACCGCAATAATGGGGATCCAGTTAGGTATTCCTAAATATGGGATGAAAATAACCAGCACAGAGATAATGAGCCCTAATGCCCATAACCCACTTAGGCGATCGAAGAATATAGCCTGGAAAAGGCGCCTGCCCTTAATGGAAAATCTCTTTCTTAGCAGGAATATTTTATAGCCATCACCGCCAATACCACCCGGGAGGAACAGGTTGTAGAACATCCCGAGAAGGTAGATCTTGAAATTATATAGAGCTGAAATATTCAAGCCAATCCCCCTGAAAAAAGTGTTTAACCGGGATGCGGATATGATCTGTGAAATTACAAATGCTACGAAAGCAAAAAACAGGAATAGAGGGTTCGATTCGCGAAACGCATCTTTCAGGTCTTTCACCTCTACCTTTCTTGATACCAGATAGAGAGATAAACCTGAGATTGATAATTTTAACAGAAGCTTAAACAGTTTCCAGCTTTTCGTTTTGTCCATTAAAGATTCGTCTAACCTGGTAGGTCTTTCTGTTAGTTCCTTCGAAGTATGTCCGCACGTTTATCTCAGCTAATATTCCGAATGTTATAAGCTGAATGCCTGCAAGTAAAAGTATGAGACCTAAAATTAAAATCGGCTTTCCCCAGATATCCTGACCCATTATTTTAAGGATGAGCAGGTAGATATTGATCAAAAGCCCCAAGCCAAATGAAATAAAGCCCATTGTTCCAAATAGATGCATTGGCTTCTGAATGTATTTCCTGAAAAATACCATGGTGATCAGATCAGCCATGACCTTAAACGTACGGCCCAATCCATATTTTGAAGTGCCGTGAATGCGGGCATGATGCTTTACGTCTACCTGGGTTATGCTGGCGCCCTGAAGCTTGGCTAAAACCGGAATGAAGCGATGGAGCTCCCCATAAATGCCAAGGTCTTCCGCTATTTCGCGTTTAAATATTTTTAACGTACATCCGTAATCTTTGATGTAAACACCGGTCATGCGACGGATAATTGCATTCGCAATTTTTGAGGGGATCTTACGGAGAAACATTCCATCCTGGCGGTTTGCCCTGTTACCAGCGACAACATCCCAGTCTTCATCTTTCAGCTTTTGAAGCATAGAGGGTATATCGGATGGATCATTTTGGAGGTCACCGTCGATCAGGGCAATATATTTGCCGCTGGCATGGTCAATTCCCGCAGTCATTGCAGTACTTTGGCCGTAGTTTTTGCGAAGCTCAACCAGGTTATTCCGGTTATCGGCATACTCCCTGATCTTCTTCTGAGTACCATCTGATGACCCATCATCTACAAATATCACTTCATAGTCAATACCACTCAAAGCATTGCGGATCTCCGTTAAAAGGGGCTCAATATTATCCCGTTCGTTTAAAACGGTGATCACAACAGAGAGTTCTCTCATTTTACTTCGTAGAATTTTAGGTCCTGATATGTTCGTATCAATCTTGCACCGGGATCCTGCAAATCCCGGTCAAATGTAAAATAATAACCCGGCTTCACCTTATCTTCGGTGAATTTCACCTGCTCCATTCGCGTCCGTTCAATATAGAAAATTAAGCGGTCATGGAATGGGATTTCCAGTTCTCCCGGGTGGTATTGGTAAAAGAAAAATGGCTTTCCCTTGCTGATATATCCCATTTCTATTGCCGCCGCTTTATAATAGTTTTCTATTTTGTGGTATGCACGATGCGGCAATACAAACAGACTAAAAGCCAGTCTTACTGTTAAAAGCAGACCGATAAATCCAAGGAGTTTCTGAGTCTTAAATCTGTAGATCAGCCATGTACACACACAGCACATGGCGAAGATCAAAATCACTTTCAGTTCAAGTAAAGAAACGTATAACGAAAGGTTAAAAAACAAAGCAGCCGGGACGGCCATGGTGACAAGTATAGACAGGCCGAGAATAATCCATTCAAAAGCCTTATCGGTTTTGGGCAGTTTATCCCGGTAGGTATAGTAAGCGTGGCTCCAGATTAAGAAGAGGAGAGGGTATAACATCAGCAAATATCGCGGGCGGGTTTGAGGCGATAACCAGTAAACCCAAATGTTTGCAAAGAAGATAATCGCAATATATTTGAGGAATCGGTCGTTCTTAATCCCCGGAATAAAACTCTTATGAAAGCAGAAAAGCAAAAGCAAGCTCGCAGGGAACAAGTGGCCCGCATGTTCAAATGGAAATTTGATCATGTACAATGCCGTTGCCAGAATCCCAAATTCAGTTGCAGTCCTTTTACTGCTCTGAGCCCAAATCGTAACTAAGTAACCCTCCAGGTTTGGATTGTATTGGTAGTAATTCAGGAAGTAGGCGCCTATTATCATCAGACAGAAAATCCCGCTAAGGATATGCTTCCAGCTAAATAGTTTCTTCAGGTTCCCGGTATAAGCAAGCAGAGCAATTAATGTAAAACCTTGAAAAACAACAGAGGGCAGACCTTTGCATAAAAATGTTAACGCTGTAATAAAGTAAGAAGTAAAGAACAGCCAGAACCATTGCTTTTTTTCAAAAAAGTAAAAGATCAGCATAAAGGAACCAAATGTTAGCCAGGAGTAGAAAATATCGATATGCCCGAGCATGGAATCGTAAACAAGCATCCTGCCATTGACAAGGAAAAGCAGTCCGCTCAGCACTGCAATCCGTTTGTCCCTGATAAAATAGCTTACCGTATAAAAAATAGTTATGGCAAACAGGAACATTGGAACTATCGCCGGAAGGCGGGTGACAAACTCCGAATAGTTGCCTGTCAGCAAATAGAGGCCCGCGAGTAACCAGTTGTAAAGCGGCGGCTTATTGTAGTAGTACTCGCCGCCTATGGTTGGAACAGCGTAGTTCTTAGAAATTATCATTTCCAGTGCTACATTGGCCCGTGTCGGCTCATCAGCAAAGAGGGGCAGAAGTCCCAGGTTAATAAAGAATACTGGTAGTGCTAACAATAGCAGAAGAAAAAACGCCTTTTCAGGATACTGGTTCAGGAATTTTTCAATTTTCTGCATGGGGTATGCAAAGATATAAAAAGCAAAAGAGAGATCTGAACTAACAGATCTCTCTTTTTATATCGTATTGAACTTCTTTTTTACATGCTGGCCTGAACCGTATTTCCGTTGGAAAGGAAATTAGAAACAGCGACTTCCTGATCAAGGTAGTTAGAAGTGTAGTTACTTGCTGGGCCGTTAATAAATAACAAAGTTTGGCCTTTAATAGTGTTTATGATCGTGTTTGTCAATTCAACCGGGAGGGCAGGGCAACCATGGCTTCTGCCTAAACGACCTGTTTTATTTATAAATGACTGGCTTACGTACTCAGCTCCATGAACCACTACTGCGCGGTCACGTGCATTGGTGTTAAAGCCTTTATCCATTCCTTCAAGTTTCATTGAGAATCCGTGCTTGCCGAAATAAGTTTCACTGGTTATGTAGAAACCAAGGCTGCTTTGATGTGAATTCTCAAGATTTGAAAAGTTTGTCGCCATATCACCGCCGCTGCCCTGTCCATGAGCAACCAATGTGTTAAATAATAATTTATGGCTTGCAAGATCAACTATCCAAAGGCGTTTCTGGGAACTTTTGCGGGTAAAATCAATGATTGTCAGGATCTGGCGTTCCGGAGAAACCAGGTTAGTCTTTTTAAGATTGTAATACCCCACCAAAGCTTTTCTAAATACATTAGAATCTAATCCACTTGCTGCAAGATTAGCTTTTTCATATGATGAATCTACGTGTTGATCAAAAAGTTCGGTGTTAGAAAAATTAACTGTTACCTTGACAGATGCTGAGTCTGCAGGTGTATCAAAAAATTGTAGTTGTGATTTTCTTACTGATACCCAGCTTATGGTTGGTAGTGTTGTGACAAGTAAGAGCAAACCCATTGCCCAAATGGTGTGTTTCTTCATAAATTTTCTCAGTTAATGTTTCTTAAACGTAACAGTTTAGTAAAATATTGTTGTGAGTCAGAATAATTGGAACGGTTATAGTCAATACCTAAATTGTATAGTCAAATATACAATCTTAATTCGGAATGATTGTCACGTGAAAGTACTAATGGTTACATATTTATGCTCCAGGGGGCCTCTGAGAGCTGTTTTAGATAATTCTTGGAACTGCCGAAGCTGTCTACCCAACTAACAATCTCTGCACACGAATTATGAAAGTTTTTCGAGGGCTGGTATTTTAATTCATTTTTAATTTTTGAAATATCCAATACAGAATTATTTCCCATAGACTTTAAAACGGGCTTACTGATTATGTTAGCGGGATTGTTCTTCGAGTTGAGGAAGAGGAGCATCTTCACCAGACTCTCCGGCAACGTTAGCGGCAGAAGTTTTCTTTTCTCAACTGCGGATGAACAATCCACCGCAAGGTCTCGTAACAAATATGGCTGATCGTCGGTAATGTTGAATATTTGAAGCTGGGCCGGCTCCGTTTGTTCAAGGTAAAGCTCGATAGCATACCCAATATTATCAACATGGGTCAGGGAACTTTGAGCACCTTTCCTGAAAGGGCACAGTAAGAATTTCCCCTGCACCAGCCTTAGTAATCGGGGCAAAAGGATTCTGTCTCCAATACCGTAAATTGCTCGGGGTCTAAGAATAAGCCTTTTCTGATGATCAGGAATATCTAATTCTACTATGTCTTCGGCAAGAAGCTTGGTTTCTCCGTAATTGCTCAGTTCAGACTGGATGGTAGCCTCATCTTCTTTTACAGGATGATTTTTAAACTGGTATACAGAGGAAGAAGATATGTGGACAAAGGACCTGCATTTTTTGGCCGCCTCGACTACGTTAAGTGTGCCTTCTACATTACTTAATATGAGATTTTTGTAAGTATCCGTATCGGACGCCAGCGCGGCTGCGTGAATACAAACGTCAGCATTGATAGGTTCAATTACACCTGTGATATCAGCACGTATGTAGGTCGCAGTCTTTAAGAGGTTTTGATTAGGCTTTTCACGGTTTCCAATAGCCTGGATCTCGTGCCCTTTGTTATGGAAATATCGGCAAAGTGCTGCGCCAACAAATCCATTCGCACCGGTAATTGCTATCTTCATTATTGCGATTTAATTTCTAAAGCAAACAGGGCTGTTTCGGTAGACAAATGCTAACCAATGGCTACAATATCCTTCAGCCTTTTATTATTACATCCAAAAGAATAAGAATGTTTTAATAAAGATGCATCTTAAAGTTGATAGGCCTTTAACAAAAACGCCGCTCTGAAAGAGCGGCGCTGATAGTAGATTTCTTATTTATTTTAACAGGTTCTTCCAGCTGACAAGGTTCCCGATTATACGGTCCAGCTCTTCAGACCCTACTCGCTCTTGTTCCATACTGTCCCGGTGCCTAATGGTTACCTTGTTATCTTCAAGAGTTTGATGGTCAATTGTTATACAGAAAGGGGTGCCGATCGCATCTTGCCGGCGATAGCGTTTACCAATAGAATCCTTCTCATCATACTGAAGGTTGAAATCCAATTTTAGGGTATCCATTATCTCACGCGCTTTCTCCGGCAAGCCGTCCTTCTTGGTAAGCGGGAAAATGGCTGCTTTAACCGGAGCCAGGCAAGGGTGCAGGCGTAGAACTGTCCGCGAGTCTTGTTTATCTTCGGTACTCAGGTCCTGTTCTTCATAGGCATTACATAAAGTCAGAAGGAACATACGGTCAAGGCCTATTGATGTTTCAATTACATACGGAACATAGTTTTTATTCTCAAGCGTATCGAAATACTGAAGTTTCTTGCCTGAGAATTTTTCATGCTGGCTAAGGTCAAAATCAGTACGGCTATGTATACCTTCAACTTCCTTAAAGCCAAAAGGGAATTCAAATTCGATATCTACTGCCGCATTAGCATAGTGGGCCAGCTTAACGTGATCATGAAAGCGGTATTTTTCAGCAGGAGTTCCAACAGCGAGATGCCATTTTAACCGGGCTTCTTTCCAGTGCTTGTACCATTCCATCTCAGTTCCTGGCTTTACAAAGAACTGCATTTCCATCTGTTCAAATTCACGCATCCGCATGATGAACTGACGTGCGATAACTTCATTCCTGAACGCTTTTCCTATCTGCGCAATCCCGAAAGGAATTCGCATCCTGCCTGACTTCTGTACATTTAGAAAATTCACGAATATTCCCTGTGCCGTTTCTGGTCTAAGGTAAACCTGGTCCGAATCTTCTGCCATCGCACCCATCTGGGTGGAAAACATCAGGTTAAACTGGCGTACATCAGTCCAGTTACGTGTTCCCGAAACCGGACAAGCTATTTCATGCTCTTCTATCAGGGCTTTTAAGGCCGGTAGATTGTCAGCAGCGAGCGCTGCGTCCATATCTGTCTGAAGTTTCTTTGCCTTTTCTGTTTTGCCGTCCTTCTCATAGCGGGCTATTTTATCTTCTATTAAATTATCCGCACGGTATCTCTTCTTAGAATCCTTGTTATCAATCATCGGATCAGCAAAGCCATCAACGTGGCCGCTTGCTTTCCAGATCTTTGGATGCATGAAAATAGCTGAATCGAGTCCGACAATATTATCATTCAGCTGAACCATACTTTTCCACCAATAAGTTTTGATGTTGTTTTTCAGCTCAGCTCCAAGCTGCCCGTAATCATATACAGCACTTAATCCATCATAAATTTCACTCGAAGGGAATACAAAACCGTATTCTTTCGTGTGAGATATAACATTTTTAAAAAGTTCGTCGTTGTTTTTGCTCATAACGGGACAAAGATAGTACTGCAAATCAAATTAATTGAGAGTTGAGAGTTGAAAGTTGAGAATTACCCTGAACGACTTTGTTCTACTTGTATTTAATTCTCCATTCTCCATTCTCAATTCTCCATTCAAATACTAACTTTGAACCATGAGCATCTCAGTATCCAATCTTACTAAAGATTACGGCCGGCAAACGGCTGTTGAAGGGATATCTTTTGAGGCTTCGGTAGGGAAGGTGCTCGGGTTTTTAGGGCCTAATGGTGCTGGTAAATCCACTACCATGAAGATACTGACCTGTTTTATCCCTCAAACATCAGGGAGCGCTAAGGTTTGTGGTTTTGATGTTAACGAGGCTCCCGTTGAGGTGAGAAAAAATATCGGATACCTCCCTGAGCATAACCCCCTCTACCTGGAAATGTATGTTAAAGAGGCTCTTGGGTTTATTTGCGATATCCATCAGATAGCGAATAAGCAGGAGCGGATCAAAGAGGTAATTGAACTTACTGGCCTTGGCGCTGAACAATTTAAAAAGATCGGTGCCTTGTCTAAAGGTTACCGGCAGCGTGTTGGTTTAGCTCAGGCTATATTACCGGATCCTAAAGTTTTAATTCTGGATGAACCAACTTCAGGGCTGGATCCTAACCAGGTGGTAGGAATCAGGAGCCTGATCCGTGAATTAGGGAAAACTAAAACGGTTATCCTTTCAACGCATATCATGCAGGAGGTTGAAGCAGTTTGCGATCAGGTTATCATTATCAATAAGGGCAAGATCGTAGCGGATGGTGAACTGAATGAGCTAAGAGAGGGATATCCGGGGAAAAATTTAGAGGAGATCTTTATTGAACTAACGAACAAATAGTAGTATTGTCCAGGTTTGGATAAATATATTGCCTTGTTGGCGCATTGGTTTTATCTTGATGCATTAGAAAATGACTGTTTTACAAATATTATTTAGAGCGTTGCTCGCGGGAGCGTGCCCGGGCTTTCCGCTTCAATCTTTTTTAGGCTCTGCCAAAAAAAGGATTTCCGCTTCAATCCCTAACGCAATGCATCGTATTGAAATAAATTTTAGGCAAGAATAACGTGGTCGCCATTCTATATAAGGAAATCTCTGGCTTTTTCAGCTCTCTCGTAGCATATATTACTATTGCTGCTTTCCTTATTGTGACCGGGCTTTTTCTTTGGGTGTTTCCCGAATCCAGTATCCTCGATTACGGCTATGCTGGCTTAGATAGCTTTTTCAATATAGCACCTTACATCTTCATGTTCCTTATTCCCGCTATCACGATGAGATCGCTCGCTGAGGAAAGAAAGGACGGAACATTTGAGCTTCTGGCAACCCGGCCAATTACAGACTGGGATATAGTGTTCGGTAAGTTCCTGGCTTCAGTTGCGATCGTGCTTCTTACACTGATCCCAACGCTGATCTACTATATTACTGTTTACCAGCTTGGTGTTATCAAAGGAAACGTTGACACGGGTGCCGTGATCGGATCATACATTGGTTTGCTTTTGCTGGGCTCAGCGTTTGTTAGCTTAGGCCTTTTCGCTTCCTCACTTGGAAAGAACCAGGTTATTGCTTTTACTATTGCTGTGTTTTTATGCTTCTTGTTCTTCAGCGGGTTTGACTCGTTCAGTCAAATTCTTTCGCTGCAAAGCTTTGGCAGCTTTATAACTGGTCTAGGAATTAATCAGCATTACCAATCCATTAGCCGTGGAGTTCTGGATACCAGAGATCTGATCTATTTTCTTAGCTTTTGTGCCGTGTTCCTCATTTTAACCAAAACAATATTGGGAGGCAGGAAATGGTAGAACAGCGTAAAAAGGATTTGATCTATCTGGTCGTCTCGTTGGTGGGGGTAGTCATCATTAATCTAATTTCTTCACAATACTTTACCCGCCTTGATTTCACAGCGGAAAAGAGATATACACTTTCGCCGATCACAAAAGACCTACTTAAAAATTTGGATGATGACATTCAGATCACGGTTTACCTTGAAGGCGATGATTTTCCGGCAGGATTTAAACGATTGAGAAGTTCAACATCTGACGTCCTTACTGATTTCGAAGCTTACTCCGGGAACAAGCTGAACTTTGATTTTGTGAACCCAATGACTGGCAACGAGCAGGTTCAGCAGGAAAACTATCAGAAACTGATGGAGAAGGGCATTGAACCAACAAATTTGAATGTCACGACTGGAAGCGGCAATTCTCAGAAGGTCATTTTTCCGGCCGCGCTGGTCACCTACAAAGGAGTGCAAATACCTGTCAAATTATTGCAGA
>NZ_JBBJNI010000200.1:0-2081 GCF_037719425.1 Daejeonella sp.
CGCTTGCTCCCCGACAAAAATCCTACCGGAACCATCATGTGCATTCTCTAAAGCCACGGGACCATTAAGTCCGGTGGCCACTTCTGTTAGTTTAAAGATTAAAGTTGTGTCAGATGAAAAGTTCTCTTGTCCCAATACTTTATTTCCAGAGATATTACCACAATTAAAAAAAAGTAGAACAGTAAGGCAAAAAATAATAAGTTTCATCTTTTTCATTCTATTGGTTATATGATTAACAAGGATGCCTTACCGTTTCAGTTTTCACGCACAACCTGTAAAACATGAGAATAAACGCACACGAGTGTCGAATTTTTCATATGGTACGTATAAAGGTAAGAAAAGATTTATGCATGAAAGACCGACCGGCTCGTGTGTTATTACACGCCCAAAGATAACCGATATGGGATTTTTTGCCTTTCACCTTTTCATTATCCAGCCTCCGATCTCTGGAAGTTTCGAAGTGAGCCAGGGTACGATCACCGGGCATGTAGGAGCAGGATGGTTGAATTAAATGTAAATACTATTTTAGCTATTATTGTCATTGTCACTTAACGAAAATTGCTTGAATATGAAAGTCCCTCATCCTTTTTTTGCTCAATGCCAGCTCTGGCCGGAGATGCCCCACGAGCCACCTTAGCCACGTCACGTATACAAAATGAAATTCTTGGTTGAGCATCAAGGAAGTTTTACAAGAGATTTTTCTCCTAACACTATATATCCATGGACTATATACAATCATTGCGATCACTGTCTGTAACCGGAGACGGGATGAGCACCAATCTCATTAATTACAAATTGCATGTCATGTTAAAAAAACCCATTATTTATTATTTAAAATGTTTTCCTGTATTGCTTATTGTAGCATTTTTGCTTTCCCCGCCTGCGTTTTCGCAAAAGGGAGCCGTCACCGGAAAAGTGGTTGACATCACTTCATCAAACGGACTTCCTGGCGTAACGGTGAGGGTAAAGGGCTCAAAACTTACTACTGTTACGGATGCGGATGGTAATTTCTCCCTTGCTGCCGTCAGAGGAAAAACTGTCGTGTTCAGTTCTGTTGGATATGAGGAAAAAGAGATGGTTGTAGGGGAAACCTCCACGCTGAATGTGAGCCTCGAGACATCTTCACAATCGTTGACCGGCGTTGTGGTGGTAGGCTATGGATCCCAAAATAAAAAAGAACTGGCCAGTTCTGTCTCGACCGTTTCCGCCAAGCAGTTCCAAACTGCCACGGTAAATACAATTGACCAGGCCCTGCAGGGCAGGGCCACGGGCATCCAGATAACAACTGCTTCAGGTGAACCCGGCGCAGATGCAGTGGTGAGAATAAGAGGCAATAACTCCTTAAGCGGGAACAACGAACCGCTGTATGTTGTTGATGGCTTTCCCATGGCACCCTACAGAGAGGCTCCGGGAGGCTCGTATGGGAGCACTAATCAGAATGGACTTTATGGGATCAATCCAAACGATATAGAATCAATACAAGTGCTGAAAGACGCATCGGCAACTGCTATTTATGGTTCCCGTGGCGCTAATGGTGTTGTACTGATCACGACCAAATCAGGTAAAAAGGGCGAAGGAAGGGTGGAACTGGTCAACAAAACAAGCTTCGGCCAATTGGCAAAGCCCTTTGCTTTGATGAATGGCAAGCAATATGCAGCCATACGCAATGAGTTTGCAACCCTTACCAGCAATCCACTGCCTTTCAATGTTGACACAATAAACCAGAATACAGATTGGCTAAACGAGATCACTCGACCTAGCCTGCGCGAAGACGTGTCTGTGAGCATCTCTGGCGGAGGAGAAAAAACTTCCTACTATGTGTCGGCAAATTTTCTGCAAGACAAAGGAGTGTTGCTGGGCTCTAACAACAATCGGGGAAGCTTTCGCGTGAATCTGAACAACGAAGTAAACTCCTGGTTTACTAATAAAGTCCAGCTAAGTGTCGTGAAACAGGTTACCAAAAGGGCAATCACCGGATCGCGCGGCTATCCCCAGGTTGCCGGGCCGGTGCTCGACGCTTTGAGGGCTCCCCCAATCCTGCCAAGAGATTTGAAGGGTAAAGACGACTATGGCAGTCCCTT
>NZ_JBBJNI010000200.1:2091-5758 GCF_037719425.1 Daejeonella sp.
CCTCAATCCGTATCTCGAGCTGACCAATAAAACAGATGACTCCAAAAACGATAATCTGATTGCCAACATGGAAAACTGGTTCCGTCTGACCAGAGACCTGCAATTGGTGGTAACCCTTGGCGCCAACCAGAATACGACCAGGAGGCAGGTGTTTTTCCCCGATGGGATCGGCGAAGGGTATTTCACAAAGGGTCAGGCAAGCAGTGGACAGACGACTACCAACAGCTACAACATCAACGGATACTTTCTGTATGCAAAAGAATTCAATGACGTACACAAGCTGAACGTCACTTTGGGTGGAGAATGGAATAAATCAGTGCTGGAGCAGCTGAGCACCACCGGCCAGGGATTTGATCTGCCATTCTTCGGTGTGAACAATATCGGAAGTGCACTGCAACAGCAAATCGGATCCTACAAGGAAGACCGCACCATACAATCCTTGTTCTTCCGGGCAAACTATACCTTCAAAGACAAGTATGTATTGAATACTTCCGTACGGCAGGACGGAGCTTCTCCTTTCGCGGAAAACAAAAAATACGGTGTGTTTCCTTCTGTTGGAGTAGCCTGGAACCTGAGCGAAGAAGACTTCGTGAAAAATGTCGGCTTTATCAACAATGCCAAGCTGAGGCTTTCCTATGGCAAAACGGGAAGCCAGTCCATTTCTCCCTATTCTTCCCTGGCGAGGTATGGCAACAGCTTTTACCAAGTAGGTTATCCTGCAACCATTGTTACGAGCGTTGCTCAATCCAGTCTTGGAAACGCCGATCTTACCTGGGAGACAACTAACCAGATCAACGCAGGACTTGACTTCAACATTTTCAACGACAGGCTCGTCTTCAGCTTCGATTATTACGACAAAACCACTGACAAGCTGCTTCAGCCCAGGGCGCTTCCCAGCCAGTCAGGATTTGGCTCCATAACAGACAACTACGGAAAAATCGGTAATAAGGGAATAGAAGTAAGCCTTCAGGCCGATCTGATAAGAAGCACTGACCTCACGTTTACCACACGTGTTACCGCAACCAGAAACCGGAACACCCTCATTAATCTTGGCGATAGGAAAGATGACCAGTATATCGGTCTGGGAGGAAACCTGTTCAGTGGAACATCTAACATTCTCACTCCTGGCAAGCTGATCGGTTATTTTTATGGATATCATGTAACCGGCCTGGCACAGGCAAAGGATTTCACAGGTGGAGTGCCTAATTATCCTTACCCCGGCGGACCATCTAACCAGATTCCCGGCACCTGGCTTTATGAAGATCGTAACGGTGATGGAAAAATTACGTCAGCCGACCGGATGATCCTGGGTAATTCCAATCCTGATTTCACTTATGGATGGACCAACGATATTACCTGGAAAAATTTCTCACTCAATCTTTTCTTTACCGGATCACAAGGCAATGATGTATTGAACGTGACGCGCTTTTACCTTAACTCAGGACTCGTGAATTATAGCGGCGTCGTATTCAATCAGACTGAAGAATGGTATAACAAGAGATGGACTGCTGCAAACCCCACCAACGACATCAGGTTCCCCGGCATACAAACAAACATAGCTACCGGAGACATCAATAACACGCTGATTGAAAATGGCAGCTATTTCCGCCTTAAAAACCTAACGTTAAGTTACACCTTCTCGAATTTGAAAGTGATCAAGAATCCACGCCTGTTCTTTACCGGAACAAATCTTTTTACCATCACCAAGTACAGCGGATTTGATCCGGAAGTAAGCTCTTACGGACAAAGCCTGTTGCAACAAGGTATTGACTTCGGAGCTTATCCATCAAGCAAAACGTATACAGTTGGATTATCCTGCACTTTCTAAAATGTATAATTATGAAATTGAAAATATATTTATTTATTGCAGTGGGATCGCTGGCCTTTATGGCACCCTCATGCAAAAAGGGGCTTGAAGAACATCCTTATTCTTCACTCGACGCTTCCTCTGTGTTCGGCAATGAAGACGGCCTGAAAAAAACGGTGTTCGGTATTTATGATGCCTATGTACTCAAGCCGTGGCTGTACCAATTCTTTTATTTTTCCCTAACCGAAACCGGACATCAGTATGCATCCTTCGGAACCGGAGGAGCGGCTTATGACATTGACCTATACTATCGTTTTGCCGAAACACCGTCGTCAACTGCCGGTTCGCTGGCATGGACACAGATGTACACGATAATATCCAGGGCCAATTCGGTGATCGCCAATGCACCGAAAGTTGTAACGGATCAAGCGGCAGCTAATAAATACGTCGCCGAAGCCAAAGTACTCAGAGGGTATGCCTATTTTAATCTTGTGCGGCTCTTCGGCGATGTGCCTATCGTTGTCAACGAGATCACGTCTCTGTCCCAGAAGGACGACATCTTTGGGGCAAGAAAGCCGATTGCTACTGTGTACGCACTCATCGTTGAAGACCTGACGTTTGGAGAAGCCAACCTTCCTGATTTATGGACAGGCAGTGATGTGGGCAGGGTATCCTCCGGCATTGCAAAAGCTATCCTTGGTAAAGTATATATCACTATGGCGGGAAAGCCAATAAATAAAACCGAGAATTTCGCCAAGGCTGCAGACAAACTCAAAGAAATAGTTGGAACGGCTAATGAAAATAAATATGGCTTTGGCTTGCTGGATGACTTTGCGAGCGTCTTCCCCGTGAGTAACGAGCGCAATAAGGAATTCGTACTGACCTTCGGCCAGTTTTACAATTCCAGCAATACTAACGCGAATATAATGCCTTTCTTTTTTCTTCCTTTCGAGCAAAATATTTTCGGGCTTTCTTATAAGCTGTATGAATTATATGAGCCCGGAGATACGCGCAGGGATGTCACCACAATTCCGTCTATTATCAATGCGAATGATGGACATATGCTCAAATATGATCAAACGCAGCCCGCTTACGTAGATGCAACGACCAACAAATTGTTCGGTCTGCAACGCGCCGGCATCGCTTATGGCAAGTACGACCGTACCTTCCGGTCTGCAGGTGCACCACCATGGGGATACAACACCGATTATTCGCACATGCGATTTTCCGACGTATTGCTTTTGCTGGCCGAAGCGCTCAACGAAAGCAACAAACCTGCAGAAGCGCTGCCTTACCTGAATCGGGTTAGGGCCAGGGCACGTGCGAGCATTTCAAACATCACCGATCAGGCTCAACTGCGTGATGCGATCCGAAAGGAACGCCGGCTGGAGCTGACAGGAGAGCACACTACTGTTTTTGATATCCGCAGATGGGGCACCCTGCCGGCAGAAATCGCCGCTATGAGCCCGAATCAGATTCAAAACAAAGACCTCAACCCATATAATCCGAAACTGGAACTTTACCCCGTTCCCCAACAGCAACTGAATTCAAATCCGGCTTTGGTGCAAAACCCGGGATGGCAGTAAAATCAAATTGCTTTTAATTTAATTAAAAATGTCCCGGTGCGGAAGCTGATTCTTCACCGGGTTTTTACATCCCTATTATTACTCAACAAATAATTTTTCAGCACATGAGATATGCATTACTGCTGCTGCTGGTTGTCGTTTTTTTAACCTCCGTTGCCCAGTCACCCGGAAGCAATGCGATCATTACGGATGCTTTGGGCCGTAAGCTTCCGGCACTTAACGAGGTGGGCGCGATTAAAAAAGACAAATACGTCGGAATCTTTTATTGGACCTG
>NZ_JBBJNI010000200.1:5768-6040 GCF_037719425.1 Daejeonella sp.
AATACCTTGCCCGTCAGCCGCGTGCAATAGATAATTATAACGACCCTGTCTGGCCAAAAATCAAAACACCCTGGTTCTGGTCGCAACCATTATTCGGATACTACCTGGACACTGATGCCTGGGTATTGAGAAAGCATGCTGAAATGCTCGCCGATGCCGGCGTAGATGTGATCGTGTTTGATTGCACCAATGGAAACAATACCTGGAAAGAATCGTACAAAAAATTATGCGAAGTATTTACCCAGGCAAGAAAAGACGGAGTGAAAACCCCG
>NZ_JBBJNI010000201.1:0-6006 GCF_037719425.1 Daejeonella sp.
TGCTATTAAGGCTATAAGTAATGAAGCGGATAATATTAACTTTTTCATGGTTGTCTTTTTAAATTGTCAGGGAAGATTTTTCTAATCGTTCCGTGTTATATACTATTCAATCGTCATACCAAAGAGCAATACTGCTTCAAATAGGCCACAAACAAGCATTAATTAACAAACTGAGAATAGGAGTGGGGAATTCATGCGGTGTTTGGGGAATAAGATGGGAAGTTAATCCCCAATTATTGGTCTTGTAGTTCGCATTGTAAATAAAATAAGGGAAGCCCTTCGTATTTAAGAGTTTGAACGGGAAGATGTTGATTTTGGTGGAATAATGACGGGTACTTGATTGAGCTGTAATCGGTAATAGCTTAGATCTCCGAATGCTTACAACTCCTTTCAGGTTGAAAAAAAAGAAAAATCAAAAAAGGTATGGCGATTTAGCATCTTAATTCATGCTGGTTACATAAATCATAGTAACAGATGGTTCCTTCGATGGCGCATCTTTTATCTTAGAAAGAATATTAGAAGTAAAAAATGTATTTGGGGAACTTTCCTCCCGGGAAACGTTAACAGACCATTTTCTATTTGAAATTACTTCACCCATAGATTTTGACTGAGACAGTTCCGCTTTTTTCGAGTTGGCGGGTGAATTATAAGAGATACTTTTCGAATTGTTATCTGCCAGTGTAATAGTAGCAAAAGAGGGGATGCGAATAGTAATTCTTGAACTGGCGGTATTGTTAGGTGAAACAGGACTTTGCGCCATACAAATGCTAGTTGAAGCAAGCAGGAGAAGAAATACAAGAGTTCTATTAAATTTCACTCCTCCTTCTACGCAGAAGAATTTTAAAAGTTACGTTTTGAGTAATAAAATCCCGGATTGGGGAATTATGGGTAAAATCTGCTTGGCTAAAACGTTCGAAGAGTAG
This sequence comes from Daejeonella sp., assembly GCF_037719425.1. Taxonomy (GTDB): domain Bacteria; phylum Bacteroidota; class Bacteroidia; order Sphingobacteriales; family Sphingobacteriaceae; genus Daejeonella. Next base: position 924 of record NZ_JBBJNI010000201.1, read on the forward strand.
TGTGTTTTATGGCTTTTGAGCTTTATAGATTGCTGATCGTATAGATTACCTGAAGGCTGTAGTTTTGGGACGGTGGGTAATTATAACCCGGATTAACTTGGAAATCGATACTTGCTGAACCTGTACCTCGCGCATTTTTAGAACCGCTATTTGCCAGCAGTGATTGATCTAGATTTGATAGAGGAGCATATGGTAGTGTAGCCCCATTCAATCTGTATTTTATCACTGATGCCGGCATAGGAGATCCGGAGACTCCGCCTGTAAAATCAGCACTGCCAGCTTTTATAGTCACAAACCATGCTTTATTAGACCGGTAGGTAAATGTTGTGGCCGCCAGAAGTTCAATTCCATTGTCAATTTTACTCGTTACATTAAAATCGACAACTGGATTGGCTCCTGAGATGATCTGCAGATCTAATACCGTAGGAATCGTTATTGCCACTGTTTTCAACAGATACCTCGTCTGCGCAAATAGGGTCGCCTGAGTTGCGATGAGTAATAGTAGAAACAAATATGTTCTTTTATGTGACATAGCTCTAATACTGACAATAACGAATGTGAAGTGTAAGAGTATGATTACCTGGCTCCTCTTGGAAAGTACTTAACGGATTCCTCGTAATTGTTAGTGTGTGGCTGAGCCCATTCGTAGAAGTAGTAAAATTTGCAACCTCGAGATAAGAATTCGATAAGGTCACGGACGCAGGAGATGTACCTCTGTTGGTCGACGCTATGGTAAATGTATTAATTGGAATCGGAGTATTGGTTGCTGACGCGGTTAAAGCTGTCATCACACCGGCGATGTACAGTCTGTATCTTGCTGTAGATGCAACCGTTATAGTTATTGTGTTAGATGATTGGCTGGCACCAAACGCTGCAAGGGTAGCGAATGTGAACGTAGTATTACCAGTCACAGTCATATTGTTTTTGTTGTTGTTGGGCCCATTATTAAAGCAAATACTAGGCAATGCGGGCTCAGTCTGTGCATTTACGTTAACAGTAACAAACAATGTTAGAAGTAAAAAATATAATATCTTCACGTGGGGTCAGTCTGGTATTCGGTGCGAATGAAATGATAATTAACGATAGTAAAGGCAAAGAAGATGCCAGATAAAATAATTCAAGTCCAAGCTGAGGTAAAACGCACTCTCAGGAGAAATGTTTTCTCCCTAATAAAATAATTCTTTGAAATAAACGTATTTAATTTATTAAATTGCAAATTGTTTTGGAGCGTAGTATTTAAATACGAGGATTGAATCGAACTAACTTTATAGATTATAAAATGAAAATGTTAAAAAAACATTTTATGTATGCCTGCTTTAGCTTCATGATGTTGTTGGGAACATCAGCGGTGGCGCAGCGTATCAATGTAAATCCAACGATCTTAAGTTTCAGTGCAAACGCTGGCGGAATTTCTACACAGATAATTACAATTACAAACCTTTCCGATAAAAAGCAAGCTTACCAGTTAACATTGGGAGATTGGATAAGGGACAGCATTGGGGGACATAAGTATTTCCCCCCTGGAACTACAGAACGTTCTTGTTCTAAATGGATAGCGTTTGATAATTCATTGGTAGAGATAGAGCCGCAAAAATCAAAAGATGTCAGGGTTACCCTGACTGCACCCACAGATATCAAGGAAGTAAGTCAGATGAAATGGTCGATGATCTTCATCCAGAATGTTTTGGAGCAGACCGGCGCGGATGGGAAAGACGCTAAAATGAAAGCCACTATCAGGGAAGTGTACCGTATTGGGATACATGTATATCAAACTCCGGTGGCTTTAAACATCAAAGAAGCCAGGGCCGTAGCTTTAGAGCCTGACAAAATTGAGAAAAATGTTTACAACTTCAGCCTGATCAATACAGGCAAAGCTATGCTGGAGTGTAAGGCTCGCCTTTTACTAACAAATTTATCAAATGGGGAAGAGGTAAAGCTCGATGAATTAGAATTTCCTATTTTTCCAGATGGCAAAAGAATTGTCAAATTACAAATTCCTCCCACTGTTCCTAAGGGCAAATACTCGATGCTGGCAATTTTGGAATATGATTCTGATATGCCCCTCGAAGCAATTGAAAGTTCGGTTGATATAAATTAAGGAAGCGGGCAGACTGGCTTTTTACTGATTATTCACCTTCCGAATATTTTCGAGTTTTATTCGCAGCTCGAATCATGTATGCATACTTCCGATATAATAAGGTTTCAGCTAACCCTTTATCATATAAGACTAATTTGAAACCTGTCGCTTTCATATTACTTTTCCTTATTCACTTTCCGCTTTACGCGCAAGAACCTGATCGACCAGTATATCGCCAGGATCATTCCACACGAGCCGTACCGCCCTTTCTTTCTTCACTCTATAAAAAAAGTGATGAAATAGTATCTTTTCGTGTGAAGTTTGCGGATTCCGATGAAAGATCAGATTATTTTATCCTGACAAAGAAAGGTAATAGTCTTTTAGCTTATAACTATTTTAATAAGGAGCAGGAGTTGACACCCGCAAATTTGTCAAAAGAAAGGCTGCGACTCGTATGGAATACTTTCCTGCAAAACGAACTTTTTTCAGTTCAAGACGAAAAAGACATTCCCAATTTTTGTCCTGCGAAATACCAGATATACAATTCTCATACCTATGAATTCGTTCTTCTTACTAAAGGCACAATGAAAAGACTGTCATATTATGATCCCGAATACTATGATAATGCCTGTTATGGGATGCCGGAACGGAGGAAGATTATTAACAGCGCGTCAGTTATTAATTATGTTTTAGGCCCATAGTTTGACGAAACCTTCAAGTCGGTGACCTCGTAAGAAGTATGAGATTACACACAAAATGTTTTGCCAGAAATCGTTATTTTTATAAAACAATTTTTATAAAAAGAAGTATTGTATCAGTGTGTTGCCCCGGGGTAGTATTCGCGGAACACGTGAGGTGAAATGATTGATTAACTAACTCAAATTACAATGTAGCTATTGCCTTTTCTAACCGGAAGCGCCTCCGCTAAAACCAATTTTATTATAATTCATACGCTCTATATAAATGGAAGTAAAGTCTGACACATTAGAAACCGCTATAAACGGTCTAAACGGTTCTGCTAACAATGCCGAAGAAACACTGGATCTTAAGGTTTTGTTAAACGTTTTGTCAATGGTAAAGAACGGTAACCTGAATATCAGGATGCCCGTTACTCAAGCAGGTATTAACGGCAAGATCTGCGAGGTCTTAAATGATATCATTGATATCAATCAGCGCCTGGTGAGTGAGATATCGTCGGCCGAGAACATTATCGGGAAGAAGGGTAATTTAAGCAAGAGGATCGCGATGCCTGAAGCCAAAGGAGAATGGGCAAAAGGCGTTAACTCTCTCAATAATCTTATAACGGATCTTACATCGCCGGCGCTTGAGATTGCTGGCATGATCAATTCCGTTGCTAACGGAGATCTTGCCAAGCAAATCCCTCTTGAGATTAATGGTCAGCCGTTAAAGGGAGAGTTTTTGAGAATGGCGAAAGAATCTAATCAGATGCTTTCAAAACTCCAATTATTTTCGATGGAAGTTACCCGGGTAGCCCGACAGGTGGGATCTGAAGGTAAGCTCGGAGAACAGGCAAAGATCAAAGGCGTTGCGGGGGTTTGGGCTGAACTAACAGATTCTGTAAATCAGATGGCTGGTAACCTTACTGCTCAGGTAAGGAATGTTGCTGCAGTAACAACTGCGGTTGCCAAGGGTGACCTTTCCAGAAAAATCACTGTTGAGGCAAAGGGTGAGATTCTTGAGCTGAAAAATACTATTAATACCATGGTAGATCAGCTGAACTCATTTTCGTCTGAGGTTACCAGGGTTGCGCTTGAAGTGGGTACAGAAGGAAAGCTCGGTGGTCAGGCGAAAGTTCCCGGTGTTGCTGGTACATGGAAGGATTTAACGGATTCGGTAAACCGTATGGCGGGTAACCTAACCTCGCAGGTACGGAATATAGCGGGTGTAACTACAGCAGTTGCGAATGGTGACCTTTCTAAAAAGATCACGGTTGACGTAAAAGGGGAGATGCTCGAGCTTAAAAAGACGATCAATACAATGGTTGACCAGTTAAACTCGTTCGCCTCAGAGGTGACCCGTGTGGCGCTGGAGGTAGGTACGGAAGGTGAGCTTGGTGGCCAGGCGAAAGTTAAAGGAGTTGGAGGTGTATGGAAGGATCTAACGGATTCTGTAAACCAGATGGGAAGTAACCTTACCGATCAGGTACGGAATATTGCCGGTGTAACTACTGCAGTGGCGAAAGGAGATTTGTCCCGGAAAATTACAGTTGATGCCAAAGGCGAGCTTCTTGAATTGAAAAATACAATCAACACGATGGTGGATCAGTTGAATTCCTTCTCTTCAGAAGTAACTCGTGTGGCGAGGGAAGTAGGTTCGGACGGTCAGTTGGGTGGTCAGGCAAATGTGCCGGGCGTTGGTGGTACGTGGAAAGATCTAACGGATTCGGTGAATCAGATGGCGGGTAACCTAACGGGCCAGGTGCGGAATATAGCGGAGGTAACAACTGCGGTAGCAAAAGGTGACCTTTCTAAAAAGATCACGGTGGATGTAAAAGGGGAGATGTTGGAGCTGAAGATCACGATCAATACGATGGTGGATCAGTTAAACTCATTCGGATCGGAGGTGACGCGTGTTGCGCGTGAGGTAGGTTCTGAAGGACAGCTTGGAGGCCAGGCGAATGTTCCTGGTGTAGGCGGCACCTGGAAGGATTTAACCGATTCGGTTAATAAGATGGCTGATAACCTGACATCACAGGTTCGGAATATTGCGGAGGTGACAACGGCGGTGGCTAAGGGAGATTTGTCCCGTAAAATTACAGTGGATGCCAAAGGTGAGCTTCTCGAGCTTAAGGATACGATCAATACGATGGTGGATCAGCTCAGGGGTTTTGCTTCTGAGGTAACTCGTGTTGCCCGTGAGGTAGGGTCTGAAGGTCAGCTGGGAGGTCAGGCTAACGTACCGGGTGTAGATGGAACGTGGAAGGATTTAACAGATTCGGTTAATAAGATGGCGGGTAATCTTACTGCCCAATTAAGGAATATAGCA
>NZ_JBBJNI010000202.1:0-5999 GCF_037719425.1 Daejeonella sp.
TCCAACAGCTCCAATAACAACAATAATAGTGTCTACTTTTTTCAGGACATGACACTGAAATCGGAGGCCAGAGTTCTGAAGTCGGACAGGGGGTATTGGACGGTGAAACCTTAGTGAACGCTTAGTGAACCACTAGTGAATCCTTAGTGAATGATCCCTCGCTTCGCTCGGGATGACAGTCGCTTCGCTCGGGATGACAGTCGGAGGTCAGAGGTCTGAAGCAGGAAGGATGAAGTTGAGGAGAAGATTAGAATTGAGTTTATGGAAAATGGAATTGTAACGGTGCAATGATAAGAGTGATTGTTAATTTAAAATTAGAAATAATGAGAAAATTAGAATCGGGTTAAAAAGAAGCTGAAAACTGAAAACTGAAAGTTGAAGGCACAAACCCAAAGTCTTAACCGCGCGGGCTATAGGCGTCACACTCACTTTCAGTTTTCAGTTTTCAATTTAATAAGGCTGGTGCATTACAGTCATTGGGTTTAAATTCTCCGCCCAGGGCGGATGCCGCAAGTATGGTGAAGCTGATGAAGATTGGCAGTACACCGAACGCGAAAGAGGCGGTAAGTATAAAGACTCTGCTAAAAGTTTTTATTAAGTTGAGAGTTGAAAGTAGACAGTGGACAGTGCGCGGACGGGACTAGACGCTGCGACGGGGGCGTTAAAACAGGATTTCCACAAGGTGGTGTCATTGCGAGCATAGCGTGGCAAAAGACTCTGCTAAAAGTTTTATTTAATAGAACCAGGCGTTTGCCAGGGAAATGCATCTTCTGAAGGCGGGAGATCGCTTATGTCTGATTTATCAAATACATCGATTAGAAAGTAATTCAGGACAGTGCATGACGGCTAAACCCCTTCTGTGCTTTATTTTTAGAATATGGCTAAAGTTAAAAAAGGAATCAGGAATTATGAGAGAAAAGCTTTATCAGCTTTAAATTGGCAGCACTGCATTTGTTTAATATTTGCAATAGGGTTATTATTCAATTATAGTTCTTACGCGCAAAATTCAAAAGCAATTATAAAAACCGGAGTTGACAATGATGAGATCTTGTCGGGCAGTAAAAAAGATTCTAAATTTTCACCGAATGCATTTCTTATTGCAGGATATTTTCATCATAACAAATTAATCGACCGAGAAAAGGGGTTGAGGGGTATGGCGGAATCCTATCTGAATGTTGCCGACGCTGCGGATCCGCAAAATTATGCTCTTTGCGAGGAACTTGGCCTATCTGTAATAGTATCAAAAGGTCCTCATTTAACCGGGAATCAATGGCAGAAATTATCAGATGGAGAAATTGATGAATATATAAAAAAGATGGTAGAAAATGGTGGCAAGAGCAAAGCTATTATAGGTTATTTCATCTGTGATGAACCTTCCTCCCTAGCCTTTCCTGCATTGGCAAAGGCAGTTGCAGCGGTGAAAAAGTATGCCCCAGGGAAAATTGCCTATATTAATCTTTATCCAAATTACGCTACTCTTTGGCAAATGGACCAGGTTAAGTCGCAGTTAGGCACCAAAACTTACACTGAATATCTGGAAAAATTTGTGAATGAAGTTAAACCTCAAATAATTAGTTATGATAATTATATGGTTCAGTTTTCGAAGGATTTACAGAATAAGGCGCAATCTGCTAAATATTACACTAATCTAATGGAAGTTTATCGTGTTGCTTTAAAATATAATATTCCGTTTTTCAATATTGTTTCTTCAAACCAGATACGACATTACACAACCATACCTTCACCGCAAAATTTAGCTTTCCAGGCTTATACTTCCTTAGCAGCAGGGGTAGGAGGAATAATATGGTATACGTACCATGGTCAAGCCTATGATTATAATCCTTTGGACACGAATGAAAAGAGAACTTTAATCTGGCAATACTTGAAGGAGGTAAACCGGCAAGTGTCGATTTTAGGCCCTATTATTAAAAAACTTAAATCGACAGGAGTTTACTTTAGTGATGCTACAATCGATCCCTCGCTTCCTCTGTTACCTGGTCAACATCTTCAAAGCGTTGATTCCGAAGAACCTTTGATGGTAGGTGAGTTTATAAGTGAAAAGGGTACTAAGTATATAATGGTTGTAAATCTGAGCTTAGAGAAGTCCGCACGCTTTGTTCTGCATACCAAAATTCCTGATGAGAGACTTTTTGTAGTTTCTGTCGGGGAAGATGTGCCATATCTTTCAGAGATTTTGAATCATAAAAACCTAAAAGGTTCGATGAGAGGTAATTCTATGGAACAAATTGAGATGTCTAAACAGAACGCATCTTGGTTGCCCGCGGGACAGGGCGTATTAATCAAATGTGGAGGAAGTAATTAAAGAAGGGAAATTCGCCACTCTCCACTCAAAAAAATCATTCCCTTTTCTTCACGACGAGCTTCACCTCCTTATACCCAATCCTCCCATCAGCAGAAATCGCCTCAACAATCACCGATAGCGGTCCGATATTATCCGCATTGTAAAAGGAGATGGCGGCGTTTCCGAGCTTGTTGGTCCATAGTTGTGGCTGCCAGTGTACGAGGGTTCGTTTATCGGGTTTCTTCCAGTCTTCCGGGGTGAGATGTTCATATTTGGGAGCATAAAATTCTGCTGGTGCGGCAAATACAGGAATAGTATGCCTGGATAATCCGACAGGGCGTGTGACACCGTAAATGCCTTTGCCGGCATAGGTATAGATGGCAATTACATTACCAGTCGTGGGAGCGTAGGGCCCGCAATTCTCAGGTATGGTTTCACAGAACAGGTTTCTGAAGTTTTTAGCATAGGGGATCAGCTCAAAGCTTTTTACTTCACTCGGGGGGATGCTCGAAATGGTACCATACTCCTGAAAATTTACGGGGATGCCATCGACTACAACGAGCGTGAGCTCGCTATTTGGAATGGAAGCGTACAGCAGGTTTGGGTATTGCCGAACTCTTACTTCTGGAAAATTGAACATCAGAACGCTGTACAAACCGTACGCCCATTTTGGTTCTTTGCTCCGGATGTCATCTCCGCTGATCACTGTTCTTGCTTTACCGTATTTATCTTCTACGAGTTTTTTCTGCGGACTGAGAGCGGTCTCTCTTACCACCACTTCCTGCAGCGCTACACCTGATTTTGACCGGATATAGGCATCATCTGCTTTCTTCCTGTCCATGCTTTTGCTTACATAAGCCCGCTCGATGCTGTCGGGTTTCTGGATAGTGAGGATCTGATCAAAGGAAGCAGGAGGAGAGGTCTTTTTATCAAGAATCATCGTATAGTCTTTTTGTTTGCCGGTCTTGCTGTTGCTTTGAACGAGGACGTCAACAGTGTGGCCCTCCTGTTCGTCTAAATCAAAGCTGAACCTGCCCAGGCTGTCGGTAGTTTGGGTCTGTGCGCCAGATCTTGGCCCGAAGATCACCATGCTCAGGGCTACTCCGGATCTTTCTTTCTTCTGCGCAAGGGCCGCCCCCACATAACCCGACACGGCAATGGTTTGCTCCGGCTTAAAAGTTATAGTGCCGGGCGGTTTGCTGTATTTATACTTACGCCAGCCCTGTGTCAGTAGCAGCGCATCCAGATCCTGTAACCGGCTTATTTTATCTGTAAAATATGATCCGGGATTTTCTATCCGGCCCCGTAACTCTGAACTAAGGAGGAAATACGACAGGATGTTCTCGCGCAGGTTTTGAGAATTGCCCAGGTCGCCGGTGTTCAACACCATAACTGAGAGGCCGGCATTAATGGGCTTTCCATCGTTATCTGTTGTGCTGATCGCCAGTTTAGTAAGTTCCCGCTGGGTATATGTTCCCTTATCCGCGTTCACCGAAAGCTGGATCCGGTCTTCCGGACGTTCATTAAAATACAGGCGCTCAGCCAGTGGGGTGCGGTCTAAAGTCATTAATGTGAATGAGATCACTCCTTCTGGCAGTATATCAGCGGGCAGGAACAATTCCCAAACTCCTTCTTTCAGGCGGCCCTTAAAGTCGAAATAGGCTTGCCCCCGGCATGAGGCTTTCACAACCAGGCTGTCACCTGTAAGGTAATTTGAAGTGACTTTCAGATAGATCCTTGCCCTTATCTTTTTTACAGTGAGCAGGTTTCCCTTGGCAGCAGCTGCAGGCAGGGGATATTTGACCTGTGCTTTATCTTTCAATTGAGTAACCCGCGCGGTATACCTTTGTGCACTATCCACATCGGCCAGAAGTAGTGCTCCCATACCGAGCTCGTTGCTCGCAAAAGTGGTCAGCACCTGACCTTTGCTGTTCAGTATTTCGCCTGTTACTTTTATTCCGTTTCCCGAGCTATCCAGGGCTTTGAAACCCAAAACGTTTGGTAAACCATGCACCATTTCCCCGCTTTCAGGAAAAAACTGGAGGTCAAGGAAGTTCTCATCCATGACTATGGTGCGTGAATAGCCGGAGGCATTCTTTGTATTCAGTTTCAGCGTGATGAAATTGGCGCCCGGGGGTACCGCATAATCCAGCTCGTAATTATTTTTGCTGCTCCGGGATACCTTAATGGTGTCGCGCTGGTCGTCAGCTGCTATAAAAAGTGCGAGGTCCCGGGTGTGCATGCTGTCAATAACTGAGGGATTGATTGTTGCTTTTATGCGGCGCTGGTTTCCAGCACCCGTCAGAGTAACGCTTTGTATGGGGTTTGGCTCCACAACAGTCCCGTCACTATACACCGTAATATATTCTTTAAAGAAGAAGTCGGGGCCAAAGTTCCTATTCCATTCAGTGTATGCCCTGATCTGGTAATGTCCGTCGGTATAGTTAGAATTGAGCTGGAAAAAGCCGTCTCCGATACCGCCGACTAGCCGGATCAATTTCTTCTCAACAATCAGCTCGTTTTGGTCAATAAGGTCAACATGCAATACACCACTGATCCCTGAACTTGTGTGGTCTGATGCACGGGTTACGATAGCTTTGAACCATACTGTTTGATCTGTGGTGTAAACTTTGTTGTCGAGCTGCAGGTAGATCTTTTCTGCAGGGAAGGTTAAAGGATCATTTTCTTTTTCAAGACCGGGTTGCTTAGCCTCGCGATTTGATTCTTTAACCTCGGCGTTACCGGCAAAAGCGCATATGCAGCACAGGGTGAAGGCTATTGAATGAATTTTAAAGAGGGAGCTGGTTTTCAAATTAAAAAGATGTGAGCATGGTAATTCAAATTGGCTTTGTTAAAGCTTAGGGAAATATACAAAAGTCTAATTGAATAAAATTGGTCTGGCGATGTTTAACCGCAAAGATCTCAGAGTTTTGCGCAAAGGACGCTAAGGGGAATTCTTCGAGGATTCTGGCCAAGGCCAGAACCTCCACATAAGCGTCCGCCGAAAGGTGGTTATATTACCGCAACGTAATGGGGAGGTGTTTAATTTGGAGGGATTGAGGTTTACGCAGGACTAACAGGATGCCAGCACCCAGTTTTCAGTTTTCCACTTCCCATCAAGGCCAGACTGGCGAAGTTTCTTTCTTATTGGTAATTAAACTTCGCCAGTCAGGTAGGTCGTAAGGTAGGTCTCCCAATTTCTGTTTTCAGTTTTCAGTTTTCCACTTCCCATCAAGGCCAGACTGGCGAAGTTTCTTTCTTATTGGTAATTAAACTTCGCAAGTCAGGTAGGTCGTAAGGTAGGTCTCCCAATTTCAGTTTTCAGTTTTCAGTTTTCCGCTTTCCACTCCTCTCCAAATGAGACTTGTTTGGGTTAGAGTACAGTACATCATTTATATAATTAGCTACAATCCTGTTAGTTACAATGTAGTTTTCACTATAATTTAGGTATATCCAATACTGGAAAGCATCACTAAACCTAAATTTAAATTTATGAAAGTTAAAATCACTGTTTTGACCGCATGTGCTTTCATGCTGACAAATTGCTCCAAATCGGAAAAAGACGTACCTGCGGAGCTGTCTCAAAGTAAAAAGACTGCATCCGAAATGACGGTAAGCGCCGCATGTTACAGCAACCCTGTGATTTCTGAGGCTGGCGGGGATCCCTACTGTTTTAAATACAACGGAACCTATTATA
>NZ_JBBJNI010000203.1:0-5996 GCF_037719425.1 Daejeonella sp.
ATAAGGCTTATGAATAAAATTTTTGTATTAAGTTTCATTTCAATTATATTTTTTTGGCTGAGTACATGAATTTGAACAGCTGTTAAAACGTAAGATTGACAGCAACAGAATAAGATTTGTTAATAGGATAGAGATTGTTGGAGTCCGACTGTTTTTCCGGATCAAGCCCCCTGAAAGAGGAAATAGTCCCGAGGTTTTCTGCCGATCCTGCAATTCTTAGACTACTTGCGCCCGCACGTTTCAGTAATTTGGAAGGCACGGTATAACCCACCTGAATATTCTTTAAACGCAGATAAGTCATATCATCCAGCCAAAATGTGGTGGTTTCACGGTTAGCACCATTTCCGCCCAGACGCGGCCATGCACCGTCGCGGTTCTCAACCGACCATGGGTTATTATAATGATCAACGGTGGAAGCATAGCGTGAATTTCCAAAGTTCATGTTATTGTAAGCGTTAATCCAGAAATCCTTGCGGCCCGTAGCACCTGACAATAGTACAGAAAGGTCCAGGCCTTTCCAGGCGACATTTCCGTTAAAGGCAAAGTAAGTGCTCGGGCGGTCTTCCTGCGCTCCATCGTACGCTTTCCTGTCGTTACCGTCAATACGGCCATCCCCGTTTAAATCCTCGCGAAGAAGATCTCCGGGAGCAGCTCCTTGTGGTGTAGCATTATATACATCCTGCCAGGTTTGGGCGATGCCTTTGTCCTGGTAGGCGTATACAAAACGGTAAGGCATATTCAGGAATGTACTGCCGCGACCTAAAAACTGGTTCCATTTTTCCAGGTTTGTTCTGTTGTAGGAAGCATTTACATTTAAACCGTAAAAGAAGTTGCCCACTTTATCTTTCCATCCAAGGTCTAATTCCACTCCCTGGTTTCTCAGGTTACCAATATTGGTTCTCGGAGGAGGGCTGTAAGCACCGGTAAGAAGAATAGAAAACTCAGAAGGCCGGTTCATCCCGGTTGTTAAGCGATCGTAGTAATCTAAGGTTGCACTCAATCTACTGTTCATAAAGGCCAGATCCAGACCCGCATTGAAGACGGTAGTTGTCTCCCAGGATAGGAAAGGATTAATTAATTTGCTATTTACAAATCCTTTCTGAACATTCGACCCTGTTACATAGTTTAAGGTATTGAGTGTCTCTTGCTGCTCAAAGCGTCCTACACCACTGTTATTTCCCAGACTTCCGTAACTGAACCTCAGCTTACCGCTGTTCATAAATTTATTGGTAAACTGATTAATGAAACTCTCCTCGGTAAAACGCCATCCTAAACCTGCCGAAGGAAAGTAGCCATACTGACTTCCTTCAACAAATTTCGAAGACCCGTCTGCCCGTATGCTCGCTTCAAACAGATACTTATTAAATGCGGTATAATTTATCCGGGTGATGTAAGATCGCAAGCCTTCCGTGCTGGAATTACCGCCGGTAGACTGAATATCTGTGAGCGCAGCGTCAACTTCCTTCAAGGAAGGGTGCAGGCGGTCATTCCTGGAGCTGCCCTGAAAACGATCTTTCCAGTATTCTTCACTATAAACCAATAAGCCACTAAGGTCATGGTTTTTCCCAAAACTTCGCGTGTAGTTTATACTCCCGTTCAGTAAAGTCTTAAAGCCGGTGTTGGTTTGATTGGAAACCCCGGCATTGTTGCCGACGTATATCCGGCTACCAAAAGACGAACTCTGGAAATTATACGCCTGATTAGGAGTAGGCGCATTCAAGCGAAACTGGTTATAATAAGTAAGCGCATAATCAACACGGGCTGTCAGTCCTTTTATAGGCGCCCAGTCGTAATAAAAACTGCTGTTTATTTCCTGGCGATTGTTTTGATTCTGATTATTTACATAGAGCGTATACGGATTGTAGGCCTGAGGATCTTCGCCATAAGCCATAACTCCGCCAAAATAGCCTGTTTTAGGATCATAAGGCAAGATGCCTGCAATAGCATACTGCATATCCGTGCCTGCGGTATTTGTAGGGTCGGGATCGGTAAACCCTTCAGATAATGCGAAAGTAAAATCAGACCAGTTACCATTAAACCGTACACCAACGTTCATATTACTCTTAACCTTCGAGTCGAAATTGAAACGCGCATTGTACTGCTTATAATCGTTATTGATCTGTAAACCCTTTTCATCTTTCATTCCAACGGAAGCGAAGAAATTAGATGCGTCACTACCGCCGGATGCAGATACGTTATGATTTTGAAACGTTCCATTTCTCATAATTACATCCCACCAGTCGGTATTGGGGTAACGCAGCGGATCAACCATTCCCAGTGCCATCCATTGATCGATGGTGCCGTTTCTAAAGGTTTGGCTGCCTGGAAGTGTATTTACGGCAGCCCTGCGCTGGTGAAGAGTTAAAGCTCTTGGGTAATCGGCCATAAACTCCATAGCCCGGGTTGGTGTGGTGAGGGAGGTGTTGCCGGTATAATTCAAGGTTGTTTTATTTTGCCCTTTACCGGTCTTGGTAGTGATCAGGATAACCCCATTGGCAGCTCTGGAACCATAAACAGCGGCAGATGTCGCATCCTTTAATACAGAAATGGTTTCAATATCATTGATGTTAATTCTGTTAATATCCACATCCGGCATTCCGTCGACAACAATCAGCGGGCTGGCATTATTTACGGTACCTAATCCCCTGATGATTAAACTAGCTCTGTTATTACCTGCCATACCCGAAGACTGAACAGCCGCAAGGCCCGGTACCAGTCCTGTTAATCCGGATGAAATATTAGGCAGGGCTCTGCTTGTAAGCTTCTCATCAACGGTAACGGCAGCAACAGCTCCGACCAGATTGACTTTTTTCTGCTTTCCATATCCGATAACCACAACCTCGCCAAGTAAGGCGGCATCTTCGAGAAGTGTCACATTAATGACCGTCCGATTGTTAACAGCAATTTCCTGGCTTGTGTATCCAATGGATGAAAACACCAGGGTACTGTTGGGATCGGTCAGGGTCAAGGTAAAATTACCATTGACATCCGTACTTACGCCCAGGGCAGTGCCTTTAACTTTAACACTTGCTCCAATGAGCGTTTCGCCTTTAGAATCTTTGACCTGCCCTCTCACCACGATATCAGCACGTTTTGCTGAAGCGGCTATGGTCCTGGATGAAGACTTCAACTTTTCCCTGATATCTGCTGCGCTGACTTGCAGGGATGCAGCAATGATGATTAGGGTGGTCAGACGCGTGATAGCCCCTACTTTACGGGAACTCGGTGCACCCAATTTTAGTAAATGATTTTTATGCATTTGCTGAGTTTGGTTATAGCAAAATACCATCGACCCGGAGTATTTGCTGATGAATGTTTGAGATTTTAGAATTGAATGCCCAACAGAAAGCAGAAATGCTTTCGGCTTATCTGGTTCTTAGGAGATTTAGCTTTTCGTTCGTAGAATTTTATACATAGTTCATAGGTTAATTTGATACTTAGTTGAGATTGTATATCCTGTCTTAGAAGCAATCAATATAATTATCTAATATATGTAAAAAATAAAGGGAGATGGAAAGGAAAAATAATTTTTCGGAGGTAGGAGGTAGGATTCAGATTCTACTCCGAAAATAATGCTTTCAGTTCCGTTGCATCTTTTGCTTTCATTCTGCCGGCGAGAACGAGGCGCAGTTGACGGCGTCGTAGAGCTCCATCGAATAATGTTTGTTCATCCTCGGTTTCAGGCTTTATAGCCGGAACAGGTATAGTTTTGCTGTTTTGATCAATCGCCACAAAAGTGTAATAGGCTTCATTTGATTTGACGCGGGATCCTGAGGGGATATTCTCCGCCCATACAGAAAGCCTTACTTCAACAGAGGTAGTAAACGCACGGGTAACCTGCGCCTCGATAGTGATCACATCTCCCAGTTTAATAGGATGCTGAAAGGAAACGTTATCCACAGATGCAGTAACAACTATATTATTACAGTGTTTTTGCGCTGAAATGGCTGCTGCGATATCCATCCAGTGCAGCAATCTACCTCCCATTAAGTTATTAAGTGTATTGGTATCATTGGGGAGAACCAGCTCATTCATGATAGTGAAGGAGATTTTTGGATTTTTGGCGGGGATGGACATGGGGTAAAGATAATACTTTGGACGTGTTCTTTACTGCAGAGGGTGTAGTTCGCAAAGGGAAAAACAGACGCCTTAACCTCGCTGGCCAAAGGGATTCTTTCGGAGCGGGGAATTCAAAGGGGTGGTACTTTACGACATTTGTTATGTACCCCAATAGTTATTTTATTTATTTATAATAATTCTTACATTGTCATTTGAATAAGATTTCGAATCTTAAAATTCAATAATGAAAACATCGCCATAGAATGAAAAAAAGGTGTGAATGCATTGATTATTACCTTGTATGGGTAATCATGATTGCCATATTTGTTTTGCATATTGGAACAGAACCCCTTTATGCACAATCAGCTGCTAAAAAAAAATACAATGTGCTTTTTATAGCCGTTGATGATTTGAACACGGACATTGGGTGCTATGGCCATCCTTTAGTGAAAACCCCAAATATTGACGCCCTGGCTAAACGGGGGATTCGATTTAGCAGAGCTTACTGCCAGTTTCCTCTGTGTAATCCAAGCAGATCTTCCCTGCTTACGGGCTTAAATCCCGATGTGACAAGGGTTTTTAACAATACTACATTTATCCGGGAAAATATCCCTGATGTTGTAACAATCCCGCAGTTATTTAAAAATAATGGCTACTATTCCGCCAGGGTTGGAAAAGTTTTTCACTATGGGGTACCCGGCGATATTGGAACAAACGGGATGGATGATTCCATTTCATGGGTTCAAAGGATTAATCCAAAAGGAAGAGACAAGGCGGAAGAAAATAAGATAACAAATTTAATTCCAGGCCGTGCCCTTGGTTCTACCCTGGCCTACCTTACTGCAGAGGGAAATGATGAAGAACAAACAGATGGAAAAGTAGCTACTGAAGCCATAAAATTGATGCAGCAAAATAAAAATGAGCCATTTTTTCTTACCGTAGGTTTTTTCAGACCTCATTCCCCTTATGTGGCGCCTGAAAAGTATTTCGACAAATATCCATTAGATAAAATTGTATTGCCGCAGGAGCCTGCCAATGATCTGGAGGATATCCCTGAGGCAGCGTTTTTTACAAAACCTGCTAACTGGGGTTTGAGTGCAACTAAACGGAAAGAAGCTATCAGGGCTTATTTTGCATCTATCTCTTTTATGGATGCACAGGTTGGAAGGGTGTTGGATGCTTTGGATAAATTAAAGCTGGGAGATAAAACCATAATAGTGTTTTGGAGTGATCATGGTTACAATCTGGGAGAGCACGGACAATGGATGAAACAGAGTCTTTTCGAAAAAGCTGCCAGGGTGCCTTTACTCATTTCAGTGCCGGGAGGATTGAAAGGAAAAGTATCCGGACGCACAGTGGAACTTGTAGATTTGTACCCCACATTGGCAGAGCTGTGTAATTTACCTGTAACCCAAAAACTTTCGGGAAAAAGTTTAAAACCGCTGTTACTGAACCCTGATGCCAAATGGGACAGGCCAGCTTACACGCAATTAGTGCGCGGGAAATTTAGTGGCCGAAGTATACGGACAGAACGCTGGCGATATACTGAATGGGATGGAGGAAAAGCAGGAATGGAATTGTATGATGAAGTAAATGATCCGGGTGAAATCAACAACCTGGCAAAAAAACCAATGTTTGCCGCAACCGTAAAAGAGCTTTCGGAATTATTAGCGAAAAGATGATTTTACGCGGGAACCGGATGGAATATTCTCTGCCCATACAGAAAGCCTTAAAGGTTGCAAAGGTTTCGCGCAGAGTATCATATATGGAGAATTCATATGTATTATACAAAAACAACTTACTGATGGGTCGTTGAAACCACGGAGTCCACGGAGGAAAAACCTGCCTACAGGCAGGCACGGAGAGCAGGAAGCCTAGTGATTCTGACTTGTCCTGACATAGGTTGACAAAAAACAAGGTCAACGATGAATAGAAAT
>NZ_JBBJNI010000204.1:0-5989 GCF_037719425.1 Daejeonella sp.
AGAGGTTGGTAAATCGTTAGCATTAATTTTAGTTTTAATGAATGCACCAGCTATTGATAGAACTTCAGCAGGCATCCGTGATTTGTCAAGACCATTTGCGTCTATAACTTCATTGTTTGCAAAAGAATTTGGTGTGATCAATTCACGGATGGCAGCAGCGTGACGAGCCTCTACCGAAACAATCTTACCCGCAAGTGTTAAATAGCCCGCATCTCTAAAAAGAAATCCTGCACCATTATATGCAGATACACCCAAATCTTCGAAAGCTTTTGCTGTTCCAAGTACGCTGGTACGATCTGCAAAATTTATTGCAGCAAAATTTACTTCAAGGCCGCCGATAGCACTTGTGCCCAAAGCATTTTTAAAGAATTCACGGTGTGCAATCTCATGATCACGGATATCAGTCAGTAAGTTTTTTTCTGCCTGAGTCGCACCCGTGAAGAATGAATTAGCAACCTGAACATAAAATGCTGCTTCTAATTGCTCTAAAGCGTAAGCATAGTTCAGGATACCGATATCGCCGGTTCCAAGATAGACACCTGCTTCCGCCCTTTCTTTTTTACAGCCAGCTGCGACAAGTGCTACTCCTGCTGCACCAGCACCTGCAAAACGCAGGAAGGAGCGGCGCTCTAATTTTGAGGAAAAGAAATCCTGCTCTTTTACTAGAGCTTGATCCTCAGATTTTGTTGAATTTTTCATATTCATAAGTTTTAATTTTCATGAACTTCGTATGCCTTATTTTATTCAGAGGGTACGTGTCCGGTTGTTTATGGATTAATAATTGAATATTTGTTGATTGGCTTTATGTACGACAATATTTTAGAGGCGGTTTTCAAGAGCTTACAACTTTTGGGAATAACCCCTTTGACCCTCGAATAATTATTCGGGAAATATTTTTCGATAAAAATGCTTTGTGTTATGTTTGTTTATGAGTTTGGAGAAGCCGGAGAATTTTATTGAAGCACTTATATTCGCTTCCGATAAGGGCATAAGTGTTGAAGAAATAAGCCAGGTAATGGAGGATTCACAACTTCAAAAAATAAAGCCTGGGAAAGTCCAGGATATGGTTGATAACATCCGGTTGAAATATGATTCTCTGGATATCGCACTGGAGCTTGTGTTTATTAACGGGGGTTACCAGTTTTTAACCAGAAAAGAATATTATCCTGTGATCAATCAGCTTCAGATACAGCGTTCTAAGAAGAAACTAAGCCAGGCTGCATTGGAAACTCTTGCTATTATTGCCTATAAACAACCTATTACTAAACTGGAGATAGAGCAGATCCGGGGGGTCAACTGTGATTACACGGTGCAGAAGCTTCTGGAGAAAGAACTGATTAATATTATAGGGAAGGCTGATACGGTAGGCAAGCCGATCATATATGGAACCAGTAGCCTTTTTATGGATTATTTTGGGATAAATTCTACCGCCGACCTTCCTCAGCTTGCCGATCTTCAGACTGAAGGCAATGCAATTGGAGAGCAGGCAGAATAAATCAGAGAAAAAATAAAAAAGAAGTTTATAAAAATTAAAAACTTGCTAATTTTATATTAACAAAATCAGAATAAAGAAAGTGTAATTTGGTAGAGATGATAACGTCGATAACAGCACCAATAGCCAGGGATACTTTTAAGGGTTCCCCTGATCCGAGAAAGAGAGTACAGGATGATGACGATGACGACGATGATGATGAGCCGAAAGAGTCAAAACGGGTCATAGTCGAAGATGATGACGAGGATTTTGATATTCCTCTGGATGATGATATAAAAGGTTTTGACGAGTACGATGACGAAGAAGACGACGATTATTAAAATTATATTAATGTAGAATTTAAGGCATTCGGTATTCACTGAATGCTTTTTTTATTTAATTCCTGATGATTATAAAAGAGGTAATTGATTCCCGGGGTGCTCAAGAGTTCTTGGAAGTAGCGAGGCAATTGTATAAAAACGATAATAATTGGGTTTGCCCCCTGGATAAAGACGTTAACGCAGTTTTTGATGCCGAGCAAAACACTTTTCACAGTCACGGGACGATAAGCAGGTGGGTTTTAAAATCAAATGACGGTAAGCTAATTGGCAGAATAGCTGCTTTTATTAATGAAAATAAAGCATATCAGGGCGAACTGCCTACTGGTGGAGTTGGTTTTTTCGAGTGTATCAATAATAAAGAAGCAGCAAATTTGTTATTTGATACTTCGCAGTCATGGCTTTTAGCGCGTAATAT
Organism: Daejeonella sp.; assembly: GCF_037719425.1. Classification (GTDB taxonomy): domain Bacteria; phylum Bacteroidota; class Bacteroidia; order Sphingobacteriales; family Sphingobacteriaceae; genus Daejeonella. The sequence continues at coordinate 2,228 of NZ_JBBJNI010000204.1, forward strand.
GAAGGCGATGGATGGCCCGATAAACTTTGGTGAGAACGACAGTTTCTGGGGGCTGTTGGTAGATGGATTTACAACACCTTCGTACGGAATGAACTACAATCATAAATATTATCTGAAGCTTTTCGAAGATTATGGGTTTGAAACGCTTTACGAACAGATTACGAATCATCTTGAAGTTAATAAGCCTTTTCCAGAGCGTTTTACAAAAATCGCAACATGGGTGGCGAATAAGCCAGGCTATACGTTTAAGCATCTGGAAGCAGGAAGGCTAGAGAAATACGCTACAGATTTTGCTGAGATATACAATGATGCCTGGAAGGATTTTGCAAATTTCGTCCCATTGAACATCAAAAATGTCCTCGAAACCTTTAATAAGATGAAAACAGTTATGGATGAAAAGCTTATCTGGTTTGCCTATATCAATAATGAACCCGCTTCAGTGATCGTGATGCTACCTGATGCCAATCAGATGATAAAGAGCTTTAATGGGAAACTCGGCATTATCCAAAAGATTCAGTTTGCTTACAAACGATGGAAAGGTGTCAATAGAATTAGGGTTGTGGTAATGGGTACAAAGCATGCCTTTCAAAAACACGGCCTTGAGTCTGCACTATTCATCAAGCTCAAGGAGTATGTTCTTCCATTAAAGCAATATGAAGAACTAGAACTTTCCTGGGTTGGTGATTTTAATGATAAAATGCTTGCAATTCACGAGGCAACAGGCGCTACTTTCGGGAAAAGGCATACAACTATGAGAAAGATTTTTGAATAGCGAGGGCCCAAGGGGAATCTCCTGACAATTATGGTCGATGCGTAAAAAAAGAGATAACACCAAAGGCCTCTAATCGAGGCCTCTGCATTTGAAATAACTTCTCCCTTTACAAACAAGTATCGGGTCCGCCATTGACTTAAGTTTTTACCTTCCTGAGCTCTTCGTAAAGTTCAATTATCCTCTTTTGGAGGTCAATAACCTCTTTTTCCCGCTCAGTAACTTTTTTGCTCAGTTCTTCTACTTCAGAAGTGTACTTTTCCTGGCTTTCGGCATCGTTGAAGGTAAGTAATTGAACCACACTCATGTCAAAGAGCTTTGAGATTTGCTCAAGACGGGATAGGTTAACATCAGTAATCCCTGTCTCAATCTTTGAAAATGCAGGAATTGATATCTCCAGGCGCTTTGCAACATCTTCCTGACTCCAGCTCTTTTGATGCCTCAATAATCTAATTTTTTTACCTAATGTCTTCATCGTAATTTTATTTAATCATTCTGAACCAGTTTAATTTTAGCCTTCGCATGTCTCTCAACCTAACGGGAAAAACAATATTTGCGGTTTACTTTATAATTAATGTAATTCAAAAACCTTTCCACGATGGGTTAATTATTGCTACTGGTTAAATAAATTATGAAAACAAGTAATTGTCACATATGAAATGTTAATAAACCGTCATTTACCGCAATTATGTTTTTAATGACATAAATGCCTTTCAGTTCGCTATTTTAAAATAGAAGAGTAGCCAGGAACGGCCAATAGGTGCAAAAGGTTCTGTTAATTAAATATCCAATTTAGACTAAAATATTCTTTTGAGACGATAATCGGGAAATTTTTCAAGGGGCGCATTGCACATTATTTTGTCTCAAACGAATAAATTTTTCGTCTATTATAATGTACAATACTGTCGCCCTTAGGCTTTTGAGTGGAATTGAGCTGCCACCCAATTATTTTTCGTCTTGTGTAAGATATACTTCAGGCCTGAGTTCCTTGATTTTTCAGTTATGAAATTTAGGTCGGGTTCCTCATAAAACCCGCTGAAGAAAATGATGCCGCCGGGCGAGAGAACTTCAGTATATCGGTCAATATGGTCAAGAAGTATATTGCGGTTGATATTGGCCACGACTATATCAAAAGTTTCCTCAGGAATTACTTCTTTCGAACCGTATAATGGCGAAATATTGTTAACCTTATTCAGAGTAGAATTTTCTATAGTGCTTTCAAAGCAAATCTGCTCGTAATCAATAGCCGTAATTTCTGAAGCGCCCATTTTGGATGCGAGAATTGCCAGGATACCTGTTCCGCAGCCCATGTCCAGAACTTTTTTATCCTTAAATTCGGTGTCCATCATAAGCTCCATCATCAGGGCTGTAGTCTGGTGATGTCCTGTTCCGAAGGCCATTTTTGGGTCGACAACGATCTCAAATTCAAATTCGGGATGCGGCTCATGAAAAGTAGCCCGGATATAGCATCGGTCATTGATCCTGAGTGGTTCAAAGTTGCTTTCCCATACCTCGTTCCAGTTTTGATGAGGAATGGTCTTTGCTTCGAAAATAAAAGTGAACATCCCCGCATAATCTTCAGCAATACTGCTAATCTTTTCGCCGGTGCCGGCCTTTTCCGGAGTATATGCTTTAAAGCCCTCGTCCATATCCTCAAAGGTGTCAAACCCTATTTCAGAGAGGGAGTTAATTAACAAATCCTGATGAAAATCTTCGCTATTTTGAAGCTTAAAAGTATATTCTTTGTAGTTCATAATGGATTATAATCCCCCCCCCGGCAGCCGTTAATACTCAATTTTCACTTCAACCTAATGGTATTTGGAATTTAGGACTGAATATAAAGCAGCGATATGACTTGGTTGATTAAATGAATCTAAGAGTTGAATACTTTTATTATATCGACAAAGTCCTGGGCCTTCAAAGACGCTCCGCCGATTAAACCACCATCTATATCCTCCTGACCAAACAGTTCCGCTGCATTTTTAGGGTTACAGCTTCCGCCGTAAAGGATGGTCAGCTCATTTGCAAGTTCCGCACTGTATTGTTCCGCAACTTTTGAACGGATAAACGCATGTACTTCCTGAGCTTGTTCCGGGGTAGCCGTTAAGCCGGTGCCAATTGCCCATACAGGCTCATATGCAAGAACCAGTTTTTTAAATTGATCATCACTAAGATGAAATGCTGCCTCCTTTAACTGGCTTTCGATGACATCAAAATGAGTGCCCGCGTTACGCTGTTCTAATGTTTCTCCTATGCAGAATATCGGAGACAACTCATTTTTAAGCACAACGTCTAATTTTTGAGCAAGAACCAGATCATCTTCCGCAAAAAATGCCCGGCGCTCTGAATGCCCGATGATAACGTAACTAGCTCCTGATGATTTCAGCATTGAAGCAGAGATTTCACCAGTATATGCACCTGCGTCAGAATGGTGGCAGTTTTGCGCGCCAATCGAAACAGTCGAGTTCGCCTTTAAAAGTTGTGCAAGGCTGCTGATGTGAACGAAAGGGGGGCAAACCACAACTTCCTGATTTCCTTTAAGTTCATTATTGATAAGATTTAGGATCTCAGCAAAGAGTTGCAGACCTGCTGCGTGGTCTAAATTCATTTTCCAGTTACCGGCAACAATGTTTTTTCTCATATTAGAATTTCTATTATCAATTATTAGATGGTTTTAAGTGGTGTTAGGTTGAGGCAAACGGAATAAAACTTCCTGTTTCAACTCCTCGGTTCTAAGCCCGTCGGTATTTGTCACTAAGCTCAAAAACCTTAGTAATTATCTTTTTGTCAAGTTCGCCAAAGACCCGATCCTTTCGTTCATAAACTCTTTCAGCAACTTCAAACATCTTGCTCAGAGTGTATGTTTCAAAGCCCTGATTGCCTCCCCATGCAAAATCAGGGACAAAGTTACGTGGAAAGCCAGAGCCGAAAATATTAGCACTAACACCTACGACGGTGCCGGTATTAAACATGGTGTTGATCCCGCATTTAGC
>NZ_JBBJNI010000205.1:0-5917 GCF_037719425.1 Daejeonella sp.
TTTGCAAAGCTTCTTCTTTTCTTCCTATATTTAAATTATAATGCGTTTGCCCTGCCGGTAATAAACCAGATGCTTTTTCGTATTTCTGTTGCGGGGAAATACCCATTCACTTTTGGTTTGGCTGTGCCGCCTGGTTAGAAGCTGCAAAGCTTTTTCCGTCAGGGGAATAGTGACCACTTAGCCGTTTTTGGTGTGTGGTATCCGCCATTCCTGTCTTTCCCAGTTGAGTTCATCCCAGCGCATCATCACCGTATTGGTTTTCCTTGCGCCGAGCAGTAAAAGACACCAGAAGAAATCACGAATCGTCTCGTCCGGTTCTTCTTCAAGCGATTTAATAAACCAAGGCATTTCATCCGGCTGTATAAAACGGTCACGGCTTTTTTCAGGATATTTCTTGATACCAATAGTAGGATTCAGGCCCTGCCACCCCCATTCAATGCCTTTTTTATAAACGGCCCGGAGGCGCTGCAACATTTTATTCGCCTGATACCGGCCATTATCGGTGTAAATCGTCTCAATCAGCTGTCGTATCTCCGCAGGCTTGATATCTGAAAGCTTCCGTTTAAACCAATGGCCCATAAACCGTGTTAGGTCGCTTTGATCTGCTTTCCAGGTTTTTTTATGAATGCGACTATAGCGGGTCACATATTGCTCGAATAATTGGCCGAAGGTCATTTCTGCCCGGATCGTCCTTTTTTGTTCCTGCGGATTGATGCCGACGGCGATCTGCCCGAGCTTGATGCTTGCCATCTTGCGGGCGTTTTCGATAGTTAGGGATGGGTAACTTCCCAGGAATATCTTTTCGCTGCGCCCGGCGATTTTCTTTATGACATAAAAAGATTTCGACCCACTCGACTGGATAGCCAAAAACAAGCCCTTAAGCTGACTGTCCTTATAGTAAGTTCTGTTTCCCTAAGAGCGGTGTTGATAGGTTGTCTATTGCAGCTTTGGTAAAGTTTAATGCGTTAGTCATCGTAGAGCCTTCCTGTTAGAGTGTTCAGGTTCCACCGTGGTTATTCCTTGACCAGTAAAATTGGGCTATCTGAGATAATAGCCGTCAATTTTCAAAACCGGAATAAGGCATTGAATTCTAATGACAAATAACATCTATACATTATCATTATACTGGGATAAATAGCTTCATCCTCTCCCTCAAGGGGAGAGGGATATTATTTGCGCCCAGGTTAAACTATAATTTAATCAATGCCTTAACCGGTAAGAAAGTTTCCAATTTTTACTGGTTCAACCTTAGTGACCCCTTGAGAATTTAGGTGAAATTGGTAACTCATAAAAATCGTTGTTACCTATGAAATCATACAAGTAAGAATTATAATATCAAGCGGAAAATAAAATCAGAACGCATCTCAATAACCATAAAGTGAAGGTTCTTAAATTTTGAAGTTTACCAGCTTAAACAGAGCGTTTGCTCAGTTCAGCAACAACCGCTGTGTATCTAGAGGGGGTACTACAGTGATAACGCTGTACGGCATTGAGTACAGCAATTTTAGAACGGTTAATGAGAATGTTGGGCTTGTGATGGCGTTCAATTCGCTATGAAGTTCAAAGGCGATAGCTCAATCATCAATTTGAACCGTACTGGCACTACGGAGAACTTTATTGGCTTTAAAATCAATTATCGGCACTTTTTTAAGGGAATGCCCCTTAATTTTGCAATAGCCGCACGGATTTCTTTTCCCTCCAACTGTGTTGAGAGCTTTTGATTACTCCGTATTGATCCAGAATATCTTCCATCGCGTTTTTATGTTCTGTGAATATGCAATTAGCTGTCAATCCTAATCGCTATCATGCATCTTCTTGAAGTCAAATAACTCGCATTGAATAAGTAAACTAAGTCAAAGTATCTTCGTAAAACTTTGGTCCCATGGTTTTTAAAGCTATATCAATAAAGGGTAGTGAGGATGAATTCGGGATTTCTAAATTATCGGAAAACATGAAGATTTCCTTTCCTTTATAAACATTGGCCGCATTATATTGTAAGTCGTATAGAAAATAATTCCGGTCAGAGTAGTAAGATAAAATCTCAGCAGCAGCATCATAAGATAAAATCCATTTTCGATTTAGACGACTTTGAATTGTTTTTGCCAGTCGCTTGTGATCGCTTTTCTTATAATCATCCAAATACAAACCGCCAGATTTCTCGAAATAAGGCGGATCACAGTAAACCAGTGTATTTTTGGGAGTATTATTGGGAATGTAATTCATAATGTAATCCTCAGCATCAAAATTACTGATTGAGATCGCACTCTTTCGATAAGCAATGGATTGAATACGTTGCACTAAATCACTACGGTTATATCTGGCATCCATCTTCCATTCGCCTTCTTGGTCTAATCCTCCAATTATCCCTCCAGAAATAACACCCGATCTGTTAACCCGGTTTAAATAAAAAGTACTAAAGCCTAATTGCAATTCATCATTTTGAGTAGGGTTCTTGATTATTTCACGTTGTCGTTGCCATTCTTCAATGGTCAAAGAAGCGGATGCAACCATATAACAAAACTCCTCAGTATGATGAAGGACGGATCGCCAAAAAGAAAATATGGGTAAGCTTGAGTCGTTTAAATGGATTGCAGAAACCTGTCTGGATAATAATAATTCAAGGGCTGCTCCTGCACCGCCTGCATATGGCTCAACATAATGCCCTCCAACCAGATCATTCACTTGTAATATCTCATAAACGAAAGGTGCGAGCCGCTGTTTCCCTCCCGGATAACGCAAAGGTGTTTTGCTTGTTGCCATATATTAGTTCATCAAATTAAGTAAAGGAAAAACATTTCCAAATAATATACATAGATCGGAAGGAGAAATATAAAACGTTGGACTGTGAACAAGTTGGTTTAACGAAGTAACTGATAAGATTCCCTGTGGCTTCGTTAACTCAGTAATCGCACTATGCAAGACTCTAATTCTCGCATGATCTGTATTGTTGGTCGTAAGATGGTTCTTTGCTTGGTTTAGTAATTCTGCTAATGACTTATCCTGAGTGATTGTTTGTCCATTTCTCTGCCGGGAGGTAGAAGTAGGTAGATTATTGTCGTTTGAATATTCTTTTGCTGATATTTCAAACATGCTTCTTAATAAAAAGCAAAACGCTATCGGCGTCTTTGTTAAATCAAGTTTGCGGGCTTCGTCTCTTAATGTAACTACCTTCTGCCGATTGTTGCCTCGCGGGGTAAAAGTCCTTAATAGCGCCTTGACATGGCGCTGGTCAGTAATCGAATAATTCGCTGCCCCTCGCACTGGTGTAGGTGTGCTGGCTGAATTAAGCTGTGTTCCTGTTGAGGGTGTACCAGTAGGAGTGCTCTGAGCGGTCGGGCCAGTAGATAAACCAGCTGTGGCGCTTACAGGATTTGATGTCGTGCCAGTGGCAGCCGTTGCCCCGGTTGAGGCAGTTGGGGATGGTGCTACTGGTGGCGGTGTAGGTGGAATACCATATTTTGTAAAAACATCATCTGTGAGATGCCTAATCGCTGGAAATCCTATTACATTTCCCCCAATGTCTCGCATGATATCTTCCAATTCAGAGCGATTAGCTACTATAGTAGGATAGTCCCTGACAAGATCAGAAATTCTAGCTAGACCAAGGCGGGGAAGAAGCTTCTTTAATGCTTCGTCAAGTACCGTTAAAGAATAATCTCCTGACCATCGCTCTTTTTCAATAGTGGTAATATTCTGGCCGTTCTCTAAGTATTTTTCCAGTAAATCTAACCCTGGTTCTGGAGTTCCGGCCATATCTCTATTATACCTAGCACGAGCAACAGAGTTCCAAGGGTCGCGACCAGCAGCCTCGGACTTAGCATGGGTACGTGAAACGATTCTCTCAACTTTAGCATAATCAGCCATGTCATAAATGGAGCAGGGAACTCTTCCGTTTTCTCTTTTCCACGTAGTATTAATTGCGCCAATTCTCTGCACGATATTGGCAGGGATGGTAAGTCCAGTTGCTTGGATTTTCCCCAAAATCAATTTTATGGCTCCAACCCGGCGGTTGCCCTCCTTTACAATCAATTTGCCATCCGCCTCTCGTAAAACAATGATGTTTTCCGTTGGTATGTAACCGTCATCCAGAAGGCTTAAAACCAAAGCCCAAAATTTATCCGGCTTGATCGTGATGAAGGATTTAATCGCACTATGCTCATTTGGTTGGGGTACGGTCCTGAAATTTCTGAGGTCTAATTTTAAGTCTTTTACATGAATGGTGTTTGATGGCGGCATCTTTATAGAATGGATTTAGTCACAACAATTTAGGAAAACTCTTATTAATATGCCTGTCTAATTAAGAAAATTTTAATACATATATTAATTCCGTTGATTCAAATCAAGTGAAAGCAATTATAATAATTAAAAATTCAATACACTATCAAGCGCATTATCCGTTTTTTCTTTCACGAAATTTCCCTGATATGAAATAGTAGTCGTTATATTGGAATGCCGGTATAACTCCTGTAGCACCTGTATACTTATTTTATCACCCGCTATTTGCGCAAATGAATGCCGGGCGATATGCATACTTAACTTCTTATCAATGCCATTTGCCTTGGCTATTTCCTTGAGGTTTCCTTCCAGGCGTTTCCCCGCGAAAGATATTTTGCGCTGCACTTCGTAGGGATCAAGAACATCCAAAACCTTCAACTCCGGAAAAACAAAGCCGTGCTTTGGAGGATCATTTTTATACTGCTGTATTATAGACCATGCCTTTTCCGGAATTCTGATAGAATCAGCTTTCAGGTTTTTATTCATGGCATAGTAAATACGGCCATCATGGAAAGCCGACCATTTCATTGTAAGCACATCAGATAACCGCATGCCTGCAAAATAAAAGGAGAGGAGCCAAAGGTTGACCGCATGTCTCTGGTAGCCTTCCAGTTCAAGAGATTCCAAAATTTTCACCTCTACGGCTACCAAACCAACTTTAATGGAATTGGGAAGCTTTATCACGATTCCATTCTTGCCGAACGGGTAGGTCTTATTATCTATGATATGATTGTTGATCGCCTGATTGTAAATCGTACGAATAAGCATCAGGTGGTTTATGATTGTGTCGTCGGGCTCATAACCCGAAGGTCGGTGGTTCGATCCCACCCTTCGCAACAGCATTTAACCATCTCATTTCTGGGATGGTTTTTTATTTTTTGAATTCGTTTCTTTTGCCTTTGCTTGCTTTATCGGTAAAATCATGGAATATTTTCAAATAACTCATAAAGTTTTTGCAGCAATATTTTCTTATCGGGTAATTGAGTTCTGTAGTCAGCTACCATTGTAGGTGAAAGACTGCGGCTTAACGCATATTCTACAACTGCGTTGTCTTTATCTTTACAAAGTAAAACACCAATGCTTGGATTTTCATTTACTTTTTTAACATCTCTGTCTAAAGCTTCTAAATAAAAATTAATCTTACCCAGGTGTTCTGGCTCAAACTTCTCTATTTTCAATTCAAAGGCAATCAGGCATTGCAATCCCCGATGATAAAATAATAAGTCAATATAAAAATCTCTCTTACCAACCTGCACTTTATATTCTTCGCCTATAAATAAAAAATCTTTACCCAATTCAAGAATAAAATTTTTCATTTGCCCTTTCAAACCCTTTTGCAAATCACTTTCACTATGTGGCTCTGGCAGGTTTAAAAATTCAAAAACATAACTGTCTTTAAAGCTATAAATAATATCATGACGTATTTCTTTTAATACCGGTGATAAACTCTGGTTACCTATCATTACCCGTTCAAAAATTCCACTGTCAATCTGCCGTTCCAGTTCTCGTTTACTATAATTTTCTTTAATGCAAAGTCGTATATAGAATTCCTTTTCTTCGCTTGATTTTGTCCTGGCTATAATTATTAAATGATGTGTCCAGCTAATTTTTGTAAGTATACTTTCTTTAATATTGCTAATCT
>NZ_JBBJNI010000050.1:0-19876 GCF_037719425.1 Daejeonella sp.
TCGAAAAACCGCCCTTCACCTATAAAATGATTATCAACTAAACGCCTACTTCAATCAATTTATTCTAAATTATCGCATTATCTCCCTCGCTATCACGATCTTCTGAATCTCCGACGTCCCCTCACCTATCGTACACAGCTTTGAATCCCGGTAGAATTTCTCAACGGGAAAGTCTTTGGTATACCCGTATCCGCCGAATATCTGTACAGCTTCAGTGGCTGTTCTTACACAAACTTCTGATGCAAAGTATTTAGCCATTGCCGATTGCTTGGTTACGTTTTTACCCTCATTCTTAAGATGAGCAGCGCTCATGATAAGCAGTTCTGCAGCTTCTATTTCTGTGGCCATATCTGCTATCTTAAAGGATATTCCCTGGAAACTGGAAATAGGCTGACCGAACTGTTGTCTTTGCTTAGAATATTCAACTGCTGCCTTTAGGGCACCTTTAGCCATGCCGAGTGATAGGGCAGCTATCGAGATCCTTCCCCCGTCAAGCACGTACATTGCCTGCTTAAAGCCTTCGCCTTCCTTACCAAGAAGATTCTCTTTTGGCACACGGCAGTTATCAAAGATCAACTCAGTTGTCTCTGACGCACGCATACCAAGCTTATTTTCTTTCTTACCATGAGTGAATCCTGCTGTTCCTTTTTCAATAACGATAGCGGATATCCCTTTGGAGTCACCTTTCTCGCCGGTACGAACCATAACGACTGCTACATTTCCAGATTTCCCATGAGTGATCCAGTTCTTTGAACCGTTTACCACATAGTGATCACCGTCTAAAACTGCTGTTGTATTCATTCCCATAGCATCGGATCCGGTATTCGCTTCAGTTAGGCCCCATGATCCGATCCACTCAGCAGTAGCTAGTTTTGGAAGCCATCTTCGCTTTTGCTCATCATTTCCAAACGCCATAATATGTCCCGAACATAATGAGTTATGCGCAGCTACGGATAGCCCTATCGAACCGCAAACTTTAGATATTTCAGATATGACATGCACATATTCATGATATCCAAAACCAGAGCCTCCGTATTCTTCAGGAACAAGGACACCCATCAAGCCCAACTCACCTAATTTCTTGAAAGTCTCTATAGGGAATGTTTGCGCTTCATCCCATTCCATTACATGCGGACGTATATGCTTTTCAGCAAAATTACGAACCATGTCTATTACCATTTGCTGATTTTCGGATAAATGAAAGTTTATCCCTCGCTGCTCAGGAGTAAGTGTTGATTGCATATAGAATTATAATTGGTTGCCTGCAAGGTAGCAATTATAGCACCAAAAAGTTCTACGTTAATACGTCGTACGTTTTAAGTTATAGGTTTTAAGTTATAGGTTTTAAGTTGCGTCTCAATCAAGAAAAGGTGTGTTTAGACAATCAGGCTGGCGACCATCAACAGACAACGATTATCAGCTTTGCAAAGCTTGGGTCTTTGATGTTAATCTGCTTAGCACTTGCACAAAAGTCAAATAGATAATTACAGTTTAGAGTTATTACTTCAGTACAACTTCTGCAAAACTGCTTAGCTGATGCCTTTATTGGTGCCACTTTGCTTGTTTTTTCAGCTTTCTAATTTCCAAATTTTTCAATGGATAGCTATAAATATTTTCTATCCGTTTGCCGTTGACAACTTCCGTTCTTGAAAAAAGGAATAGTTTGTTCTTGAAATCAATACTTGGACAAAATTCGCCAATTTTACTATTGATTTCGTCGCCTAAGTTTATAGGATAACTCCATTTGTTCTGCTTTTTAAAACTTATATACAGATCGGTATCTCCAAATCCATTTTTATAGTCAGCGAAGAAGATTATAAACTCTTCTGTAGGTGAAATATAGGGATTCGATTCGTTCCCTTCTGTATTTATTGTTTTGTCCAGCAATACAGCATTTTGGTATTTATCTTTAATATGATAGCTCACATATATATCATTACTTTTTGTCCGTCTTGTAAAATAAATATGCTTCTTGTTAGTAATTGTTGCGTAAAAGTCACTTGAAGAAGTATTTATAGAATCTGAAATTCTTTCTGGTTTTGTCCAGCCAGTTGTAGTCTTATTTGTGACATACACATCAAAACTATTTTCAATTGATGTTAAAGAATTGAATAAAACTGTTTGCCCATCAGGAGAAAATACGGGGTCAATCTGTCTGTATCGCGTGTCTGCAAAAGAGGCAAGTATAGGTTTTTGCCATGTCCCATTTACATTTGTTGAATAGAAAATCTGTAAAGTATCTCTACCTCCAAACGCCTTTACGAAAAGCAATTCTTTCCCATTTGGGGAAATTGTTAGTCCGAAAGACTGATTGTCAGATATTAGGCCAGATTCAAATAGTTTAACTTGTCCAAAGACAATATTTGAAATCATGATCAATAATATCGTATTGAAATATTTATTCATCTTTTTTCTCTCTTCCAGGGATCAGACAACCGGCAACTAATAGGAAGCCAGGGTAATAATATTTTCTGAGACAAATCTTAATTTATCCTTGCCATTTAAAAAATCAAGGCTTATAACAAATGAGTAGCCGGCTACAACCCCGCCCAGCTTTTGTACCAGGCGTGTGGCAGCAGACACTGTCCCGCCGGTAGCAAGGAGATCATCATGGATCATAACCCGCTGACCTGCAACTAATGCATCTTCGTGCAATTCAAGGATAGCTGAACCATATTCAAGCTCACAGGGCTCCTGAATTGTTTTGGCCGGGAGCTTCCCCTGCTTCCGGATGGGCACAAATGGAATCTGCAGGCGATTGGCAAGCATAAGGCCGAACAGGAACCCGCGGCTTTCTATACCTGCAATTACGTCAATCTTATCTCCCTCCATCTGGCTCACAAGCGCGTCAATAACTTCAGAGCATAATTGGGCATCCTTTAAGATCGGCGTTATGTCTTTAAATATTATTCCGGGTTTTGGAAAGTCGGGTATGTCCCTTATGGCATTTTTCAGTTTAGTACTGATCATGGATCAAAAGATAAGTATGGTTCAATTTTACGTATAATTTCTTCATTCAGTATAAGAACTTTCTTCAAATCGCCGGGAGATGAATAATTGCCATGCTGTTTGCGATATTGGATCAGTGCGTTGATCTGCTTATAGCTTAGATATGGGTGACTTTTTAAATCTTCAAATGTGGCAGTGTTGGCGTTAATCCTTTTTATTGAAAATGGATCTATTTTAACCTGATTCTCGACGAGTGCATATCTAATTGAATCCATTCCATAAACTTCTTTCAGTTGCTCCTTGGCATAAAAACCGCCCAGTCTGTTCCTAAAACGAATGATCCTCGAGGCAAAAGCAGGACCGATGCCCCGAAGCTGATCCAGCATTATTGAGTCAGCTGCGTTTAGTTCAACTATTACGATTTCTTTTGGTGGCCTGCTCCCGTTATTTGGTGGCCTGCTCCCGTTAACTACCGGTAGTTTCCGTTCGCTAAATGCCTTCTCTGGCCGGGGCGGTATATTAATATACGGCTCAAGTCCCGAATACTGATCCGGAGAAATGGAATATATCTTTTGAAGGTCCTCCTTCCTGAAGAACTTGCCGCCTTTAGACAGGTAGTTTCTGATAACTTTTATTTGCCGGGAAGAAAGGCCCAGCTTAGTCCATTCAGATGCAGAAGCGATGTTAGGATCAAATTCAAAATACTCCGGCTTTCGGGCACTCTCTTCGATTTTGTCTTTCAGCCAGGCATATTTCTCATTCCCTGCAACTGCTGAAGCTTTGAATGCTGCTATTTCCTTCCGGAATTGCGCAAGATCATATGTTTCAGGCTCATCGAATAAACGGTAACAAAATGGGAATCCCAGGATCATAGTTACGACTACAAATAGAACCAGGATGCCATTCAATTCCTTTTTGGAAAAGCTGAAAAAAGATGTAAAATATTGTTTCATGGCTTGCTTATTAAAAGCTCAGCCTGGCAGGTTTGTCTTTATGTAATCTGCATGTCCTAATACAGGTTATATTCAGAATAGAGATAGATGATTTCGAAATATAACAGATTATTTTGAGAAATTTGAATCATACTTATTTGCCGACACGGAAATGAAGATCATTACAAAAGAAGACTTCTCAAAAGCCGCAAACCTGGACAAACTGCATCTGCCCGGACTGGCTTCGCTTCTTATGGAAGTGATGAAGATCAATGAAGTTAATGAGGTTTTTCAAAAGGCTGAACATCTCCAGGGACCTACTTTTGTCGACAAAATACTCCAGATAATAGGCATCTCTGTTGAGTTTGATGAGAACGACCTCAAGAACATCCCGAAAGAGGGTGCCTTTATTGCGATTGCAAATCATCCCTACGGCGGAATTGAAGGGCTTGTGCTATTGAAACTGATGTGCATGGTGCGGCCAGATTCCAAATTGATGGCTAACTTCCTGTTAAAGAAGATCCCAAACCTGAGCGACTATTTTATTGCCGTCAACCCATTTGAGAATGTTGAGCATTCTTCAAGTATCAGCGGCATCAAAAATACACTAGAACTATTGCAAAAGGGAACTCCGATTGGGATATTTCCTGCGGGAGAAGTATCAACGTTCAAGTTTGAAACCCAGCAGATAACAGATAAGCTATGGCACCCTGTAGTTGGCAAGATCATTGCAAAAGCCAACGTACCGGTGGTTCCGGTATACTTTCATGGGAATAATGGACTGCTGTTTAATTTGCTGAGCTTCATACACCCAACTCTGCGTACCGCCAAACTGCCCTCCGAGATATTTAATAAACGCGGTCATAAGATCAGGGTCAGGATAGGAAAGCCTATTCTTCCATCAGATATTTCGTTTCAAAGCAATACTACAAAGCTTCTTGATTTCCTTCGCGCCAAGACATACGCTCTTGGAACAGGACTGGAAAATGAGAAGAAGATCTTCAATCCTAGGAATATTTTCAAGATCCGCAAAACGCCTAAACCTATTGTGGACGCTATCCCGCCTGATATTCTTGAAAGGGAAATTGCCGGCCTCCAGGACTGTAAAGTATGGACAGAAAAGAATTATGAGGTATATATATGCCCTACTTCCAACATTCCGAATATTATTAAAGAGATCGGCCGGCTGAGAGAAATTACGTTCAGAGAAGTTGGCGAAGGCACAAACAAGTCAACTGATCTGGATGAATATGATATTTATTACAATCATCTCTTTATCTGGGATTCCGATACGAAGATGATCGTTGGCGCCTACCGCATCGGTAATGGCGACGAGATCTTCTACAGTATGGGGAAAAGAGGCTTTTATATTGCAGAGCTTTTCAAAATAAAAGAGCAATTCTACCCTATCTTGAGAAAAAGCCTTGAATTGGGCCGCTCGTGGATCAGAAAGGAATATCAGCTCAAACCGCTGCCACTCTTTCTCCTGTGGAAAGGCATCCTTAAATACCTGCTTGAAAACCCTCACTACCGTTACCTCATTGGCCCGGTTAGCATCAGCAACAACTTCTCTAAGTTTTCGAAATCTCTGATCGTCGATTATATCAGCAATCACCATTTCGATCATGAGCTGGCTCAGTATGTTAAACCCCGTAAGGAATTTAAGGTTGACTTCTCAAAGATCGATAAAGACCTCCTGATGGAGCCAAGTGAAAGCCTTAAGGATCTTGACAGCCTGATCTCGGAAGTTGAGACGACACACCTAAAGGTCCCCGTGCTATTGCGTCAGTATATCGCGTTGAACGCAAAGATCATTTGCTTTAACATTGACCCGAAGTTCTCAGATGCCCTGGATGGCTTTCTTGTCGTTGATCTGGAGAAGATCCCGTCAGAAATGCTGGAGAAGTTGGGGAAGAATTTCTAGAAAGGCTAGTCAATCTGATAAACACTTATTTATATTACTGGTCTGCTGGTTAAGCTTTAGCCAGGTATTGGCGAAGTATGCGCTAAGATGATTTCATCCTACGCTCATCCTACGTTTATCCTACGTTTATCCTACGTTTAAGGATAGGGTAAGAGGTGCTTAAGAGTCGCCCTATGTTATTGGAATGTTTAGGAGTGATTTAATAAGTCTGGAATCGCCGTGGGTTCAAGACATGCTGTAAAAATTTCACAGGCATCATAATGTGAACATTACGTTATTTTTTCGTACATTTAATGTTAACTAATTGCTAACGAGTGTCTCTGTTCAACAGTAAAGCCTCTAAATTACTAATGGTACTATTCCTGAGCGTATCATCAGGAACGCTTATGGCCCAGAATTACAGCTTTGAGTTTTATGAAGGAACCTTCAATTTTGAACTGGATAGATCATCAAATGTTGCCATCGCAGGAGAGCTTTCTCAACAATCGGTATCTGACTTTTACGGGGAAATGGAATCAAGTAATTATCAGCCTTTACTGGCTAAACTGCTGGATTATAAAGAAAAATATAAACTTAACGACTGGATCTATTATCAGTTGATTCGAAAAACAGCTCAGCAAATCAGTCCTAAAACGGAGGACTATCATAGGTATACGCTGTATAAATGGTTCTTTTTAGCAAAATCAGGTTATGATGCACGGCTGGGTATCGGCAATGACCGATTGATATTTTATGTGCGGAATGATGAAAATATAAACGATATCCCCTTTTTTATGGAGGATGGGTATAAATACATGTGTCTCAACATTCCTGATTATGGCAAGATTGATTTTGTAAGAGAGAAGGTAATCCCTGCAAAGATCTATGTGCCGGGAGCAGAAATGGCTTTCTCCTACAAAGTAACCCGCATGCCTGATTTTAAGCCTGAAACCTACACCCAAAAGGATATAAACTTCCAATACGGCCAACGGTCCTATCATTTCCAGGTGAAGGTTAATCCGGCAGTAGAAGGTATATTCGCCAACTATCCAGGTGTAGATTTCGAATCTTACTTTAACATTCCATTGAGCAGTGAAACTTACAGTTCACTAATCCCAACCCTCAGGAAGAATATCCATGGAATGAGTCAAAAAAAGGGAGTGGACTACCTGATGCGTTTTACCAGGTATGCGTTTTTGTATGAAAATGACGATCTGAACTTTGGCAAGGAAAAACGCCTGTCAGCAGAACAAACCTTGTTTTCCAAATCTAGCGATTGTGACGATCGTGTCGCCTTGTTCTTTTATTTGGTTAAAGAAATTTATGATTTGCCGATGATCGCTTTGCTTTATCCTACCCATATTACCATGGCGGTGCAGTTTGATAAGCCTACCGGCCGCTCCATTTTATATAATGGAGTCCGGTATTCAGTATGTGAAGCAACCCCGCAGAAAGAAGATCTAAGGATCGGGCAAATTGCATCAGATTATAGAAATGTCTCCTATGATGTTGTTTATCAGTATCAGCCTTCGGGTAAATCTGGGAAGAATAGTATAAACTAAAAAGAGGCCACCCTGTATAAGGCAGCCTCTCTCCGTCCGCTTAGAGGCATATCATTTAGTAAACTTTACTATTTGGATCCCAGTTAGTCCAGTCTTTAGTCCAGTCAGTAGTACCGAACGCCCCACGATAGTTTGTGGTACCAGCACCAGCAACAGCAGCAAAAGTTCCTTGCAATGCTGGTGAACCAGAAGCTGGCAAGAAATTCGGAGCTGTAAGTTTAAATGGATCAGTCAATTTAACATCGGCAGGATTAGCACCCAGAGTTACATTTCCTTCTGCTTCCGCTTTTAATTGCATAGCAGCAGCTGCATTAGCAACATCACTATTATATGGCTTATCCAAGGCCTGAACGATGTTGTTCCTGAATTGAGAAACGCCAGTAGTATAGTCGGAATATGCATTTGCCGACTCAATGGAAAAACCAGCTTTCGGCCATGCCATGATAATAGAGTTATTAAAAGTAAAGTTCGTTGACCTTCTCCAACGATTACCGAAACCTATAATTCCCTTTTCCGGAGTTGCAGTATTCGGACCAATCAATGTAAAGTTTGATAATTTAGGATGAGTTCTTAAAGTAGTGATTGTACCCTCACCATTATTATCACATTCGATACCATTGTTTTGGTCTGTATCACCAATTTTTGGATTACGAAGAGCAACCGCATATTGTATAGACCCTGAATAACCAAAGTCAAAATCATAATCATCATCAGCAGTTGCAAAAGCTATCAGATTTTTAGCGTTAACTGTTCCACCAAAGAACTCGTAAGCATCATCATTCGCGAAAGAAACCTGAATGTTTTCCAGAACTGTACCTCTACCAACACCGCCCAGAGTCATTGCGTTAATCTCAGAATTTTGGAACGCAGATATACCTGCAAATTCAATACGAACGAACTTTAATGATCCGGAATTATCGGCATCATCATTTCCCCCGTAATATTTATCAATACCACCTTCAATCAGTACCTCGCTGCCTTTATTGGTATTTGCCTTTCCTAAAAGAACAATACCACCCCAGTCGCCAGGAGCACGTTCCCCAACAGGCTTGCCTGATGTAAAGACAATCGGTTTTGCAGCAGTACCGTTAGCAATTAGTTTAGAACCACGCTCAATAATTAAAGCCCCTTTATTAGTGAGATCACCCTTAATTACAGTTCCGGCTTCTACAGTTAATGTTGCATTGTTGTTTACAAAAACATAACCCTTTAATATCCAAACACGGTCAGCTGTTAATGTTTTACTTGCTGTTATAATACCAGTAACAGTCTCAGGAGCTATTGGAATAACTGGTTCGTCTTCGATATTATCATTTTTTCGGCACGCGGTTATTACCAACACGCTACATAGCAGAAGAGCTACTAACTTTAATTTTTTCATTTCAATCTGTTTTGTTTATTTATTACAAAAATAGAATGGCATAATTACCTCCGGATCAATTCTATGTTAAGTTATCCTTAATAATTCGCGGACTATTTTAATCTGGAACTTAGATTGTAAGAAAATGAAAGTGACACCGATGTGCCCGGCTTATAGGTATTTAAATGATTGTCTATATTAGATTCGTAAGTTTTTGCTCCATTCTGATTTTGATAGAAGACAATATTTTGATTTAACAAATCCGAAAAGTTGAGTTTAACTTCAGCCCTGGATTTCAAGACCTTTTTGCTGACCTGAGCATCAATCAAGTCTCTTGAATTTTCATAGATTGAAGGGTAACCCTCAAATCCTACATCAGAAATTCGCTGTCCGATACGGTTATACATTAGACTCAAGCCAAAGTCCCCCCTAACGTTATTATATTGAAGTCCGGCATTGATAAGATAAGGCGATTGCCCTTGTAGTGTCCGCTTTCTTTCGGACGCCGCAGTTGTGGTGTTTGATAAATCCACATCAGAAACGATGTAAGAATAGTTAGCAAAGAAAATCAGACTCTTTAACCACTCTGAAGAGTCGTCAATGAAATTGAGACGTTTGCGCATTTCGATCTCAAAGCCATAATTGGTTGCCGAGTTGGCATTTGCGTAAGTTCTCAGACGGTTATTGGCATTGCTTCCGGCTGGAATAACCTGCTCTATCGGGTCATCGAAACGTTTATAAAATATTCCGCCGGATAATAACTCACCCGATTTTGGATAATACTCATACTTGACATCTCCATTAAGAATATCTGTACGTACCAGGTTTGCGTTTCCAGAGGTAGTACTGTTTGAAATAAAATCATAATACTGGAACGGAGCCAGCTCCCTTAATTCAGGCCGGGCAACTGTTTTAGATCCAGAGAATCGGAAATTCGATTTCTCTGTAACATTATAAGTTAAATTGAATGATGGCAGGATATCCAGGTTACTTACATCGGCATTCACTTTCTCATTTGAGAACCCTCTGGCATCCAGATCCTGATTATAGTACTCTACACGGGCACCCCACGATAAGCGTACTTTGTTTAAACGATTATCCATCATCAGATAACCAGCATACAAATCCGCTAATGCCTTGTATCTATCATTATTATTGGTGATCTCATTCAATACAAACCCATTCTCGTTAATATTCTCAGAAGAGAATATTGCATCAGGAGACAAATTGCGAAGAGTGTTATCGAATTGGCTGGACGCACCAACGTAACCCAGAACTCTTGCATTGAATGTACGATCCTTTAATAATGCTGAGGCACCGATCTTAAATGAACTCTTCTCCTTGTTAAAATTAAAAGGTACAGCTAAAGAAGCCGATGCTCCGTAAGCATAATCATCTAAACGTGAAAAGAAGCGACTCAAGGGGCGGCTTGCAGAAGACCCGCTTGGCATTTCTGCCCTAAAAGGCACCGACGGATCATTAGCAGCACCAAGAGGTTTCGCATACGATTGAACGCGCAGGTCCGGCTGATCACGGTATGTGAAAGTATAATTAGCATTCCAGTTCAGTTTCCAATCGTTTTTACCGATGGCATGTTCACCGTCAATTTGACTGTTGACCAGAGCCTTATCAGTAAGATCAATGGTATTACTTTTTCTCGCAACAGCATTGTCATTATTTATACCATTTCTTGACGTATATACATCATCAAAAGACTTGTTGATAATGTTTCTAAAGGATAGCCTGCTCCCGTTTCTTTTATATGAGAAATTAGCTAATAAACCAACATTAGTTGAATATTTATAAATATCATCTTTGAAATCATACGCAGCTCGCCCGTCAGTTTCATAATCAAGTCTGTGAGAATTGTTTATACTCTCAGAGTTCCTGTAAGAAAGAGAAATGATGCTTCCAAATGTGGATGAATTTTTAAACTCTTTAACAGCACCCCAGGTTAACTGATAGTTCTGTACAGGTGATGATTTACCTGAGTTAATATTGAAAGAATTTGAAAGTAATTTAGTTTGTGCTAATTTTTGAGACAATGGCAATGTATTGAAACGCGAGCTACCTGCGAATCCATTGGGAATTTGTCTGTTCCCATTGTCAAATCCCAAAATATCCAAACCACCTTTGCGTCCTGATTTAAAATCCTTAAATGTAGACTCACTGTTGTAACCGATACCCGTACTGAAATTTAAAAAATTTTCCTCGGGAAAGTCCTTGGTATTAATCGTTACCAGGCCGCCTGTAAAATCACCAGGAAGATCTGGGCTTGCAGTCTTATTAATAATTACATTATCAATCAGATTGGAAGGGATGATATCAAAAGAAAATGCTTTACGGTCGGGCTCTGAACTTGGCAGTGCTGCGTTATTTAATCTGGCGGAATTATATCTATCGCTCAGACCACGAACTACCACAAACTTATTGTCCTGAATACTCGTACCACTGACGCGTTTTAAAACTTCGGATGTATTTCTATCAGAAGACCTGCGTATTTGCTCAGAAGATATTCCACTGGAAATACTAATGCTGTTCTTTTGCTGAGCATATAATGAGTTCAAGCTTTCCTGCCTGAGAGTAGCCGTGACTACCACCTCCTGTAGTGCCTGAGAGTTTGCTTCGTCAATAGTTACATCGAGAGTTGTTGTCTTACCGGCCAATACTTCAATCTCTGTAATATTCTTTGACTGATATCCTATGTATGAAAAAGTAAGGCTATATTTTCCCGGGGTTAAATTACCAAAGGAGTAACGTCCTTCAACATCCGTTGACGCGCCGGAAGTACCGCCTGTTACTCTAACTGTTAATCCAATTAAAGTCTCACCGGTTTTAGTATCTGTTACCTTACCGGCGATCTTACCAGTTTGCTGACTGTAAACTAAATGTGAAATTAATAAGAACGATAGCAGAAAGCTGATTTTACGAAGAAGAACCTTGTGTTTCACTTTGTTGAGTTTTAATTTCAACAAAAGTATTAACACAGTATTAACTCATTGTAGGATTAGAGTTAAGGGATATTTAAGAAAAGATCAATTTAGTGTTAAGTAAGTTAATTTAATGTTAAGGCCTTTCTACAACAAGGCTCAAAGCTTTAAGCGTAAAGCTTTAAGCCTGATCTCCTAATACCTAACTCCCACCTTCTTAAACAAAAAATGCAGCAGCCATATAGGCCCGATCAGCAGAAACTTGATATCATCCAAAAACGACGGCTTCTTGCCTTCTATCTTGTGGCCGATAAACTGTCCTATCCAGGAGACTACGAAGATGATGAGGCAGACTTGCCACATCTCAGGCCAGCCATTGATTCTATGGAGCTTCTCCAGTCCCACGATACCAGCACTAAAAATCATAATGATCAGCAGCATGACATAGGATAAAACGGGAGACAGCTTATAATAGTAATAGATCGCGAAAGCAATCAAAAAGGAGGCCCAATTAACAAAACCGTTATATTTTCCAAGGAATTCTAAATGAGGAAAAGGAATTGACCAAACCAATCCAAACAGACTGAACACGATTAAAGGAACACAGATCCAGTGGATCAGCTCGTTTGTGTGATCCTGATGGCTTTCTGCGTATTTGTCGAAGTAAGCGTCAATGGGGCGTTTAGGAATTTGGTTTGCCATTTTTTGAGTACTACGTTTTACGTTGTACGTTGTACGTCTGGGCGGATAGCACAGCGTTTAGAAAAAGTATAACGTATAACTTTTTTAAATCCGTTTGGTACGCCTGAAAGAAACTTATAACGTAAAACGTACAACGTACAACTTATTTAGCGTAAGCCACCGATCTCGTCTCCCTGATCACCGTAACCTTGATCTGACCCGGATAGGTCATTTCCGTTTGTATCCGGTTAGAAATATCTGCTGCCAGAATTTCTGCTGCTGCATCAGAGATCCTTTCACTTTCAACAACCACACGTAGTTCTCTCCCTGCCTGGATAGCGAACGTTTTCTCAACACCAGGATAAGATAGTGCAAGCGCTTCAAGCTCTTTTAGCCTCCTGATGTAGCTTTCTACCACTTCACGGCGTGCTCCCGGCCTTGCACCTGAAATAGCGTCACAAGCCTGGATTATTGGAGATATCATAGATGTCATTTCAACCTCGTCGTGGTGGGCACCGATCGCATTACATACTTCCGGGTGTTCTTTATATTTTTCGGCCAGCTGCATTCCCAATATTGCGTGAGGAAGTTCCGGGTTATCATCTGGCACTTTACCTATATCGTGGAGTAAGCCGGCACGCTTGGCCATCTTTACATTCAAGCCTAACTCAGCTGCCATCGTCGCGCAGAAGTTTGCAACTTCACGGGAGTGCTGAAGAAGGTTCTGGCCATAAGACGAACGGTAGCGCATTCTTCCCACCATTCTGATCAGTTCAGGATGCAATCCATGAATGCCAAGATCGATAACGGTTCTTTCACCGATTTCTACAATTTCATCTTCGATCTGCTTCTTGGTTTTCGCTACCACCTCTTCGATCCGTGCCGGGTGTATACGGCCATCAGTCACCAGACGATGCAGTGCTAAACGTGCGATCTCGCGTCGTACAGGATCAAATCCTGATAGAATGATAGCTTCAGGAGTGTCATCAACGATGATCTCAATTCCGGTTGCCGCTTCAAGTGCCCGGATATTTCTACCCTCGCGACCAATAACCCGGCCTTTGATCTCATCGTTTTCAATATTAAATATCGAAACTGTATTCTCGATCGCGCTCTCTGTAGCTGTACGCTGAATAGTCTGGATAACAACTTTCTTTGCCTCTTTGCTGGCTGTAAGTTTTGCTTCGTCTACGATATCCTTGATCTGGATCATGGCCTGAGTGCGCGCTTCTTCTCTTAGCGAATCAATTAACTGGTTCTTTGCATCCTCAGCTGATAGTCCTGCAATAGCCTCCATTTGCTTAATGTGCTGATTTTTAAGTGCATCAACTTCGTCTTGTTTACCACGTGTAACCTCTATCTGCTTTTCCAGATTAGCTTTTACAGTGTCCAGGTCCTGTTCCTTCTTTGTCAGGTTATCGATCTTCTGATTTATTGACTGCTCTTTCTGCTTAACAGAATTTTCACGCTGGTTGATCACATTATTCTTGTTGCTGATCTCCTGCTCATGATCTGCCTTCATCTGAAGGAATTTCTCCTTTGCTTCCAAAAGCTTATCCTTCCTTAATATCTCAGCGCTGGTTTCTGCATCCTTAAGTATCTTCTTGGCTTTATTCTGGGCTCCTGCTTCCTGATTCCTGAGAAGCTTCCTTAGAAGAAACCTTCCAATGACTACCCCTGCAGCTAGTCCGAGTAAAACATAAAGTATTATCTGTAGTATGTTCATAATTATTTAGATATAAAAAAACCGCAACTAAATTTAAGTATCATGTATTATAAGCTTCGTCCATTAAATAGAATTCTGGCATTGATCAGGTGCAGAAGCAAATGACCGACCTTGAACCCTTCAATATTGAAGTGTTAAGCTTTAAATAGTGAAACTTAAAAATTTAACTGCGGTTAAATCCTTATTGCTCTATGTATAAAGAACGATACTACTTTGAAAAAAAATCAGTTAACAGCTGGTCTAATTCATAAACTTTCTCTGCCACATCCGTGTCTACGTTCATCACTTTTTTCTCTGCTTTCAGCGTTGCTGTAGCATAGTGTAACACACACATGGATAACAAATCCTGTTTATCGCGAACCGCATAATTGTCCTGGTATTCTTTTATGCGGTCATTTATTATTTTAGCTGCCCTTCGTATAACTTCTTCCTCTTCCATGTTTACCTTTAAAGGGTAAACGCGATCAGCAATATTTATTTTTATGGAGATTTCTCCCATTTGAGCTTGATTCACTAAGTATTACTTTTTAAGCAATACAATACACTTATCTATTTCGCGTACAAATTCGGTAATTTTTTGCTTTATGTCAAGAGTTTTTTCACTCATTCCCAATTCATTCGATGGCATGCCCTCCAGCGAGCGTGCAAGCGTCAGAACGCGCAATTTTTCTTCAAGATCTTTTATTCGGTCGTCAGAACCCAGCACAGTTTTCTTCTGAGATTCATTCTCACGTTTTAACAGTTCGTTTTCTTCCTGTAAAGCCAGGCAAAGGTCTATAAGCCTGCCTGTTTTATCTACTACCTTACTAAGCTGATCAGCGACACTCATGAGTTTTACGTTATACGTTGTACGTTATACGTTATACGTGCAAAACGCATAACCAACCGTACTAGACTTCTTACTTACTACTTTTAACGTACTATTTACTACCTCTAACCTACTTATTGCTTTACTTCTAACTTATCCGTCCAGACGTATAACGTAAAACGTACAACGTATCACTTCCTTATTTCGGCTCCCGCCTGCTTCTCGAAATTAAGAATTAATTTCTGCATGATTGCTTCAATCTGTTTGTCAGCAAGAGTTTTTTCTTCATCCTGCAGTAAAAAACTTAAAGCGTAGGATTTCTTTCCTGCGGGAAGCTTATCTCCAACATACACATCAAATACATGGACTTCTTTTAAAAGTCCTTTTTCTGTTTTCAGGGCGATCTGCTTCAGCTGGTCAAACGACACATCTTTGTTGAGCAGCATGGATAAATCACGACGTACTGAAGGGAATTTAGACACTTCCTTGTATGATATTTTATTGTTTCTTACCGACCGCACAACAAGGTCCCAGTCAAAATCGGCATAGAATACCTCGCCGGAAATATCAAGCTTCTTCAGGGAAGCTTTAGAAACGGACCCAAATTCAACAAGGGACTTCTCGCCCTTGCGGTAAACTATCCCTGAGGAGTAATTACTATCTGACGTTTCATTAGAGATCAATCCTTTGACGTTAAGTCTGGATATGATCAGATCTACCGCTGATTTTAAATTATAGAATCCAGCCTGCGCTGATTTCGCACCCCAGTTCTCTCCTTCATTTGCCCCTGTAATAAAAATGCAAAGACGCTGATTCTCCTGGTATCCTTCCCCAGACAGGCTATACACCTTGCCAAATTCGTAAAGCTTAAGATCAGGGTTCCGACGGTTCTGATTGTATGATATAGCCTCAAGGCCGGAGAACAGAAGGCTCTGGCGCATCACATCCAAATCATTGCTCAAAGGGTTTAAGATCTTTACGGCCTGTTCCGGCTGAGATGAATAGCTCAATTTGGTGAGAGAGTTACTCAAAATCTCCAGGAAGCCATTCCCTGTAAGCATGTCGGCAATCTGATTTTGCAGAATCTCTTTATCTGGTTTTGCAGTATAGTTCAATGAGGCCTTGATCTGTGTTGGGATCTCAATATTGTTGTATCCGTGGATCCGAAGTATCTCTTCGATTATATCGACTTCACGGGTTACGTCAACCTTGTAGGCAGGAACCTGCAGGGACATACCACCGCCGTTTTCGGAGATGATACTGATCCCTAAACCTGTTAATGTTGAACGCACCTCCTCCGGAGAAATTTCTTTTCCTATCAGGCGCTTAACGTTCTTAAAGGATATTTCAATGTTGAAAGGCTTAGCAGGTACAGGATATATATCCGATACATCTGAGGAAATATATCCGCCGCCAAGCTCAGTTATCAATAGTGCCGCTTTTTTAAGCGCTAACACCGTCATTTCAGGATCTGTACCTCTTTCAAAACGGAACGATGCATCTGTCTTTAGTCCGTGTCGCTTAGAAGTCTTGCGGACAGATACTGCATTAAACCAGGCACTCTCCAGGAAAATCCTGGTTGTTGAAGACTGCACACCGGAAGAGATACCGCCGAATACTCCGGCAATACACATCGGATCTTCGGTATTGCAGATCATCAGATCATCAGCCGATAACTTACGATCTGTTTCATCCAGTGTTTTAAACACCGTGTTGTCCGGGCACGTTTTTACGATGACCTTATTGCCTTTGATAGCATCCGCGTCGAAAGCGTGCAATGGCTGACCAAGATCATGGAGTATATAATTCGTAGCGTCGACTACATTATTTATAGGGCGTATGCCGATCGCATTTAATTTCTCTTTTAACCAGTCAGGTGACTGATCGACTTTAATACCGCTGAGGGTAACTGAAGAATAACGGGGACAAGCTTCGTCATCCTCAACCGTTACCGGGATGTTCAATGACTGATCTTTAACTGTGAAAGCAGAAACATCAGGCATTTTTACTGGGATTTGAAGGAAAGCAGCGAGGTCGCGTGCTACCCCTAAATGTGATGCTGCATCCGCACGATTTGGAGTCAATCCAATTTCAAACACAAAATCATCTTCAAGATTGAAGTATGCCTTTGCGGCTGATCCGATCTTTGCATCAGCATCAAGAACCATAATTCCTTCATGATCGTTCCCTAAGCCTATCTCGTCTTCAGCACAGATCATTCCCTCCGATACCTCTCCCCTTATCTTTGACTTATTGATTTTGAACGGCTCACCTGAAACGGGGTGAACCGTGGTATTTACCGTTGCTACCACTACTTTCTGGCCAGCTGCTACGTTTGTAGCCCCGCATACAATTTGAAGATCTTCACTTCCGCCCACATCGACTTTCGTAACCTTTAAACGGTCCGCATTAGGGTGCTGCCCGCATTCTTTGACGAAGCCTATTACCAACCCTTCCAAACCACCCGGTACTCCCTGTACTTTTTCAAGGCTCTCAACTTCCAGCCCAATATTGGTCAGGATCAAAGAAAGCTCCTCTGGTGTTTTATCCGTTTGAATAAATTGCTGCAGCCACTTGTACGAGATCTTCATGTTCTAAAAATGATGAACGACAAAGATAGAAAGAGATGCGAGATTTGAGATGCGTGAGCAAGAATTTCCCGCTCTTATTCAATTCTTATCCGAGCCAATATCGGCAGATGATCTGATGGGTACCGCTGGTCTTTTGAATCTGACAATATTCCATATTTAAGCACTTTGAATTGCTTACTGGTAAAAATGTAGTCGATGCGATCCTTAAGCGGGGATGCAAAATTAAACCCGTTGAATGAACCCGTGGGGCCATAGGCCGGTTCCTGAGAAGTTTCACGCGAATCGCTCAAAAATGTCTTTATCACAGCTACAGATTCTGTTTCAGGTGTTACATTAAGATCTCCTGCAAGGATCACCGGGAAGTCGCCGGCTATCAGGGGGATTTGTTTCTGGATAAGTTCCGAAGATTTTAGCCTTGCAACAGCTCCCATATGATCATAATGGGTATTAAATACGAAAAACTCCTGTTTGCGTTCTTTGTCATACAAACGCAACCAGCTACAAAGCCTTACAATCGCAGCGTCCCATCCTTTAGAGGGTACATCAGGTGTTTCAGACAACCAGAAATGTCCTGACACCATTTTCACAAAGCGGTTTGGATTGTAATAGATAGCTGTAAATTCTCCAGCTCTCTTTCCATCATCACGGCCAACTCCCTCAACTCCAAATCCGGTCGCTGTTTGCAGGTAATCTACCTGATCGGCTAAGCCCTCCTGGATACAAAGTATGTCGGTATCGTAAAACTTCACCAGCGATTTCACCCATTCCTTCCGGTTAGGCCATGCATTAATGCTATCTCCGGGGTTGTTATACCGGATATTATAACTTAGGATATTCAATGACCCGTACGTGTTCTGCTGGGCCCTGATATCGGCCGAGAAAGTTACTAGAATAAAAAGGATAAGAATTTTTTTCATGAGAGCTATTATGTAAGTATACCCTCATCCGCGAAACTTAGAAATCCCTGATCCGCAATTATCAGATGATCTAACACAGGAAGGTCTAAAAACTGGC
Organism: Daejeonella sp.; assembly: GCF_037719425.1. Classification (GTDB taxonomy): domain Bacteria; phylum Bacteroidota; class Bacteroidia; order Sphingobacteriales; family Sphingobacteriaceae; genus Daejeonella. The sequence goes on from NZ_JBBJNI010000050.1 coordinate 18,457, forward strand.
CGGCAGATCTGAGTTTTTTGGTTAGTTCAAGATCGGAGTGGCTGGGTTTCAAATTCCCGGACGGATGATTGTGAGCTAAGATAATGGAAGCTGCATGATTTTCAAGTGCAATGTTGAAAATGATCTTAGGATCGGCTATTGTTCCCGCTTGTCCGCCCTTGCTTATCAAGTGCTTTGAGGTGACCCGGTTTGCCCGGTTCAGCAGCAGGATCCAGAATTCTTCATGATTCAAATCCTTAAACTGAGAAGCAATCAGTTCATAGACATCAATGCTGGTACTGATCTGCACAAGCTCAGCTGTCACGATCTCCTTTCTGCGTCTCCCTAGTTCGAGAGCAGCAATAATACTGATAGCCTTGGCAGCACCAACACCCTTAAATTTGGAAAGTTCTGCTACACTGAGCTTCGCTAGCTGGTTCAGATCCTGATCGCAGGCATACAGTATTCGCTTGCATAATTCAACTGCACTTTCGGCCCGGCTGCCCGAACCGATGAGGATCGCCAGAAGCTCTGCGTCGCTCAGACTTCGCCTTCCCAGCATGGTAAGCTTTTCACGGGGTCGGTCTTCTTCAGCCCACAGCTTAATCGTTATTTTCTCCTTATAAGTTTGCATGGATAAACTTAGACGGAATTGCGTGGAAATAAAATAAGGGGTACCGATATGCTCGGAACCCCTTATTTAAAGGTCATTATTAAAGCTCTTATTTTAAACCGTTAACGAACTTCGTAAGTTTCGATTTATTGTTAGACGCTTTATTCTTGTGGATGATGTTCTTTTTTGCCAAACGATCAAGCATAGAGATCACTTTACCCAAAAGCGGAGTTGCTTCTGATTTATCAGTTGTAGTACGTAATCTTTTGATAGCACTTCTGGTAGTTTTTGCCTGGTAGCGATTACGTAAACGCTTAGCCGCGTTTGATCTTATTCTTTTTATCGATGATTTATGATTTGCCATTTCTGAAGCTTGTTTTTTCCGTCCCTCTTTTAAGGACTGCAAATATAAGAGGATTATTTTAAATAAAAAACTCTATTTAAAAATATTAAACTTAAGCCAGAACGATGCTATTTTTTGTAGCTGTAATGCCCAATAATACGGTAAGCAAAAAGGCAATCTGCTAACACCTGGCCCCCGCCAATATTATGAACAATCAGAAATCTCTTTCCATCCGATGACGTTTTATTCACTACCAGGCCAATATGCGTTAAATTTCCCGGCAAACTCCAGCTGACCACGTCTCCCGGTAAATAATCGTCCGGATTGTTTGATATGGGTTTTTCTAATCCCTTTCGTTTAAAAAACATCATCAGGTTGGGCACACGCCGGTGATCAATATTCCGATCTGTTGTTTTGCGCCCCCACTTTTGGGGATAGATTGAAAAAATTGCCTTCATGTCCTGATAAACCTCCTTCTGCAAATC
>NZ_JBBJNI010000050.1:19886-25144 GCF_037719425.1 Daejeonella sp.
GCGCGGATCACAACATCGGTACATACCCCAATATTTGCTGGAACATCTCCATTGGGATACGGTATGGAATAATATTTAGGGTCATACTTTACCTTATCCCTTGTCAGCTCAAGAGCGGCATCTGAGAGTTTCATATTAAAACTATCCTGGCAAAAGGATGTAAGGCCGGATAAGAGAAGAAAACAAGTCAGGATAATGAACCTCATATTTAGGTAGATGACCGTTCCCTCAAAATTCCATACAACCAATCTAAAAATAGTCGTGTATGGTTAATTTTGAGAATGCGGTTTATACTACTGATCATCATACTTCTAAGCTGTTCCTCCTGGGGGTTTTTTGCTCATCAAAACATCAACAGGCTTGCCGTTTTTACTCTGCCATCAGGGATGATACGATTTTATAAAAACAATATTCAGTTCATCACCGGGCATGCTGTCGATCCGGATAAGCGCCGCTATGCTGATACTTTAGAAGCTCCACGGCATTTCATCGATGCTGACAGATATGGAACTGCTCCATTTGACAGTATCCCTCAGAAATGGAAGGACGCTGCAGCTAAATACACCGAGCAAGTTTTATATGAGAATGGGATTGTTCCCTGGCAGATTGAGCGAACCTATTATTCTTTGGTTAAGGCTTTTGAAGCCAGGGATTCTATACGGATACTTAGATTATCTGCCGATCTGGGGCACTACATTTCGGATGCACATGTACCTTTACATACAACAGAAAACTATAATGGGCAGCTTACCGGCCAGAATGGTATTCATGGTTTTTGGGAAAGCCGCTTGCCTGAGCTATTTCATAGGGAGTATGATTTTTTAGTTGGCCGTGCCCAGTATATTTCAAACCCGCTGAAAGAAGCCTGGGCAATAGTTAAGAAAGCTCAGAGCCATAAAGATTCAGTTCTTCTAATCGAAGCACGTTTGAATAGATCATTCCCCTCCAACCAAAAATTCACTTTCAGCGAACGGAATGGGCGTGTGGAGCGCCAGTATTCAGAAGCATATTCCAGGGCATATCATGATGCTTTGAATGGAATGGTGGAGGCGCAGATGCGATCATCAGTCTTGAAAACGGGAAGCTACTGGTATTCTGCATGGGTTGATGCTGGGCAGCCTGGCCTAAAGGGCCTGGTTAAAATCGAGATTACCGCTCAAGAAAAGGTAGCTCAGGATAACGAGCAGCAATCTTATGAAAAGGGTAAAATTATTGGAAGGGATGAAAATTAAATATCTTCCTGACTCATCGTTCTTCGGGCTTTTATCGCCGCAAACATCGCCGGAAAAATAGTCAGAATCATAATTACCAGCATCACATACGTGAAGTGCTCTTTAATAAAAGGGATGTTACCAAAAACAAATCCTATCCCCAGAAAGCTCACTATCCACAGCACACCACCTACAACATTATAATATGTAAACTGGGCGAAGTTCATTTTGCCCACACCCGCGACAAAGGGGGCAACCGTCCTAAAAATGGGCATAAAGCGGCTTATTATTAACATATTGCCACCCTTTTTGTCAAAATAGTCCTGCGTTCTATTGTAGTAATCGACTTTAAGTATCCGGTTTTCTGGTTTAAACACCTTAGGTCCAAAGTAATTGCCAAGAAAATAATTAACGGTATTACCCAATATAGCCCCGGCTATTAACAACAAGCCCATAATGTAAATATCCAGTCCTGTATCGCCTTTTGCGATGAGTGCTCCTACTGCGAAAAGCAGGGAATCTCCCGGAAGGAAGGGAACTACAACAAATCCCGTTTCTGCGAAGATTACTAGAAAAATGATTAGATAAGTCCAGGTGCGGTAGTCACTAACTATTTTGACGAGGTACTTATCGATGTTAAGGATAAAATTAAAAAGCTCTGTTATAAATTCCAATGTGGGATCGTAAAATATATAAATATGAATGAACCAAATATTAAAGCTCTACAGAACTTTTGCGCTTCTCGCGGATTAGCTCTATGATCGGAGGCAATATTGAGAGTATAATTATGCCAAAAATGACATAGGTGAAATTATCCTTAATAACGGGCAAACCACCAAAGAAGTATCCAATGAAAAGGAATGAAACTACCCACAAAACTCCGCCCACAACATTGTATGAGGCAAACTTTGAGTAGCTCATGGTTCCAATACCGGCAACAAAGGGTGCAAACGTTCTTACAATAGGAATAAAACGCGCATAGATGATCGTTTTACCGCCATGCTTGACGTAAAACTGCTGGGTCTTTTCCAGATATTCAGCCTTCAGCCACTTGTATTTTCCGCTGAACGCCTTGGGGCCAATATAATTGCCGATATGATAATTGACCAGATCACCTAACACTGCCGCTACAATTAGCAGCGCGCACATAAGAAATATATTAAGCCCGCTTTCAGGTTTTGCTATTATCGCGCCGGCAGCAAAAAGAAGGGAATCTCCCGGCAAAAAAGGAGTTACCACAAAACCGGTCTCAGCAAAAATGATAAAGAAAAGGATCAGATAGGTCCAGGTTTGATAGTCCTGAACAATTTCAATTAAATGCTTGTCGATGTGAAGAATGAAATCGAGAAGCTGCTGAATTAGTTCCAAAAAGCGATTTGTTAATTTCTCACAAAAATAGAAAACTCAGGCTAAAAGACCTGGATTTTCTATTTTATTGCAAATGGATTATATTAATCATGTGTTATCAAACTTGCGGAAACGCTTGTATATAAAGTATGCCTGGTGTAAATAGTATAGATCTTCCAGCATGCAACCCAACATTGTATATAAAAAAAAGCCCGGTTCTTAAACCGGGCTTAGTAACATCTATTAATATCAAGGACTTAATCAGGCGTATGTATTTAGCATAACAGGCATTACAAGCATCAGAACATCTTCCTGATCATCGTGTGTTTGTGGCATTAATAAACCCGCACGATTAGGGGTACTCATTTCTAAAAGTACTTCTTCACCACCAAGATTATTAAGCATTTCGATCAGGAACTTGGCGTTAAAACCAATCTCCATATCCTCCCCTTCATACTGGCAGGTCAAACGCTCATGAGCTTCATTCGCGAAATCAATATCTTCCGAAGAAATATTAAGCTCACTGCCATTAATCTTCAACCTTACCTGGTGTGTTGTCTTATTAGCAAAAATAACAACCCTTCTCAGGCAATTCAGCAACAGTGAACGGTCTATGACAAGTTTGTTCGGATTATCTTTCGGTATAACAGCTTCGTAATCCGGATACCTTTCATCGATAAGACGGCAAATCAGATTAATATTGCCGAATCTAAAAAAAGCACTTGTGTTATTATATTCAATAGCAACAGGAACATCATCTGACGGCAATGACGATTTAAGTAGTGTCAGCGCCTTTTTAGGCAAGATAAAGGTTGTTGCCGACTCCGATTTAGTGTCCAGCCTCCGATACCTAACCAGCTTATGAGCATCTGTAGCTACAAAGGTGATATGCTCCGGGCTTAACTGGCAATAAACTCCAGTCATTGCAGGACGAAGTTCATCACTGCTGACCGCGAATAGCGTCTTATTAATAGCTTCGGCTAGAATTGAAGCCGGCATGGCTACAGAAGAAGCGTTTTCAACTACCGGGATCTTTGGAAAATCTTCTCCATTTTCTCCGCTTAGTTTGTATTTACCGTCACCAGCACTTATCTCAATTGAAAAGGTCTTGTCGTCTACTGAAAAAGAGATTGGCTGATCTGGCAACGTTTTCAACGTCTCCAATAGAATTTTCGAGGGAATGGCAACCTTACCATCCTCTTTTGATTCTACAGCCAACGAGGTAGTCATACTGGTTTGAAGATCAGTAGCAGAAACAGTCAGCGTTCCGTCTTTAATCTCAAATAAAAAGTTCTCAAGAATAGGCAAAACAGTACTGCTGCTGGATGCGCCATTAACGGCAAGCAGCTGTTTTAATAATGTAGATGTAGAAACTATAAATCTCATATTCAAAAATATCTGAAAAACAATAATAGTAAAGCTTTTTCGGTTATCCTAATCAGCCATTGAACGATAACAATCAGGTAAATTATTAATAATACTCTGTAAAAATATACAATTTAACGGGCATACTTCCTTATACGGAAGTAATGTTGAAAAATACCACAGGCTATCAACATTATTAGAGGCAGGGCAAGATTAATCACTTGCCAGAAAGTCTTTTCACTTCTGATTTTTGTCTTATCCAGCAATCGAAGCTTAACTTCCTTATTGCGCAATTCTATTATCCCGGAATCATCCATAAGGTAGTCTGCTGCATTGAGAAGAAAGTTCTTGTTGGCATATTGCTCTTCGGTATACCGATCAAATCCCAGGGGATAGTGTGAACCATCAGAGGCATTGACCTGATTTTTAAAAATATCACCATCTGCAATAAGAAGCATCTTACCAGGCTTGCTCGTCCCGGGGATGCTCGCTGCTCCAGTAATACCTGCAGGAACGGGGCGGTTTCGGAATACTGAAGGGAACTCACCTTCAAGCAGCACTCCAGTCGCCTTGGGTGCACCCTGAAATAATTTTGGATCAGGCTCCTGTTCTACCATTTGCAAAGAAAGCATGGTAGGGACATCAATCTTCCTGTTATAAGGCGAGGAAGACAAAACGACCTCTCCTCTTACACCTTTAACATTAATAAGGTCGATTGTCGAAGGAAATTCCGAACGAATACCATCGAGGTTCTTTACCAGGGGGTGTGTCGATACGGGAATGAACACTGGATAGAAGATCCATGGCAGCAGCTGGATCTGTGGCTGCCCGGCTACCGCTCCAACATTCAATGGGATACGGGCGCTGTTGAGGTCAGCAACCAGGTCATAATTGATCCGGGCCCCATACCTGAACAACATGTCATCCAGATTAAGCTTTTTTGCAAACGCCAGCTGCTCACCAGCGCCCCGCAAGCTATCAAGCTCAGCACTTACCTGGTCGATTGCCCATAAAACACGGCCGCCCTTCATTACAAAGTAATCGATCTTATATTTCTCGGCTTCCGCAAACTCCCTTTCAGGCTTTGCTACTACCAGCATTTTCAGCTTATCAAGCCCTTCAAAACCTATAGTAGCAAGATTTACCCGGCCAACTTCTGACCAGTCGGCAAGAGAATTCATCGCATCGCTCAGTTGCAGGTCGCTTAGCTCTCCATGGCCTTCTGTAAAACCTATTCTCTGTCGTCCACCACTTGTAGCCTTCTTTATCGTACTTGCAAAGGCATATTCCAAATTCTGGATAGAGTTGTTCAATACCTGCTGCGGATCAACTCCG
>NZ_JBBJNI010000051.1:0-25030 GCF_037719425.1 Daejeonella sp.
TATCTTTAAAAACTTTGATCACCTTATCTGCTGTTCCAACAGGAACCGTGGATTTAGTAACAATAACTTTATAATCCTTAATCAGCTTAGCAATGTCTTTGGCAGCTCCCAGAACATAACTCAGATCTGCTGCACCATCCTCACCCGGCGGCGTTGGCAAAGCCAGGAAAATGATATTTGCTTCTTCTATGGCTTCTGCGAGATGTGTAGTAAATTTTAAACGGCCTTGTTCAATATTCCTGTGAAATAACAACTCTAGCCCAGGTTCATAGATAGGCAGTTCGAAACCCTGCATCATCTTCACCTTTTCCTCATTAATATCAACACATATAACCGAATTGCCTGTTTCTGCCAGGCAAGTGCCTGTTACTAAACCTACATATCCGGTACCGACGACGGCTATCTTCATTTATATTTTAACTCTAGTACAAGATTTACATTATCTTCGGCGAAGATAAGAATTAAGTTCCAAAATGCTTTTTTTGTACGATTTAGGTATTCGAGCGTATTACTTTCTTGTACTCCTGGCTTCCCTGAAAAATAAAAAAGCAAGGGCCTGGATTGAGGGAAGAAGAAACATCATACATCGTATTGATAATGAAATCAGTACAGAAAATGAGCGCGCGTGGTTTCACTTTGCATCGCTGGGAGAGTTTGAACAGGGAAGGCCCGTTCTGGAAGACTTCAAATCACAATACCCCGGCATCGCAATCGTTATTACGTTCTTCTCACCTTCCGGTTATGAGATCAGGAAAGATTATCAATTAGCAGATCACGTTTTTTATCTTCCTTTAGATACCCCGAGAAATGCAAGAGAGTTTGTCAGGCTAGTAAACCCATCCATTGCCGTTTTTACCAAATACGAATACTGGTACCATTATTTTAAAGAGCTCCACGATCAGGATATTCCTCTGTTCATAGTTTCCGGGATATTCAGGCAAGATCAGCCCTTCTTCAAATGGTATGGCGGCTTGCATAGAAAGATGCTCATTATGGTATCTTATTTCTTTGTGCAGAACGATCACAGCAAAAATCTGCTTAAAAAGCTCGGGATAACAAACGTTGGTGTAACAGGGGACACGCGTTTCGACCGGGTGGCAAAAAACATCAGCCATGTCACAGAAATCCCTGCCGTTAAAGATTTTTGCGGGGGATCAAGGGTATTTATTGCCGGAAGCAGCTGGCCTCAGGATGAAGTCCTAATTGCCGGGCTCGCTGAGAGGTTCTCAGACTGGAAGTTTATCATCGCCCCGCATGAGATCGATGCGGGACATATCAAGGCAATTGAAAAACTGTTCCCAAATTCTGTAAAATTATCAGAAATAAAACCTGTTACATCCGATAAGCAAGTGCTTATCATCGATAATATCGGAATGCTTTCCAGCCTCTATCAATACGGGGATATCGCATACATAGGCGGGGGGTTCGGAGCAGGTATACATAATACTCAGGAAGCTTCGGCATTCGGCTTACCCGTAATATTCGGGCCTAACTATGATAAATTTCAGGAAGCTATAGATCTGATTGAAAAAGGGGCATCCTTTACAATAAAAGATGCAGAGGAACTACAGCAGCGAATGTCTTATCTTGAAGATCCTGCTGTCAGAAATGAGCTTGGCACTCTGGCGAAGGAGTATGTTATGAGCAAAGCTGGCGCTACAAAGATCATTCTTGATTATATAAAAGAACAGGGATTCTTTAAGCCTTAACCAGGCCTTCCAATGCATCTATCCAAAGAGGGTGATCGTTCAGGCTCTCTACCAACTGAACATGCTCTCCGCCTAATTTTTTAAACTCATCCCCATATTCAACCGTCACTTCATAAACGGTCTCAAGGCAATCAGCTACGAAAGCCGGACAAAATACAAGTAAACGCTTGAAACCATTATTCGCAAGTTCTTCAATCACGACACTTGTGTATGGCTGAACCCAAGGATCTTTTCCTAAACGTGATTGGAAACACACAGTAAATTTATCCGTAGGGATAGAAAGCTGACCGGCAATAAGCCTCGCTGTGTGATGGCACTGGGCAGAATAGCAAAACTTGTTATTATCGGTCAGGGTCGAACAGCAATTGTCAGTTTGGAGACAGTGCTTCCCCGAGTGATCTGATTTCTTTAACTGACGCTGGGGCAACCCATGAAAGCTGAATAATACATGATCATAAGTATCCGGCTGATGCTTTCTCGCATTATCGGCGAATACTTTGATCATGAGCTCATTGTCATGGAAAGAATTCACAAATGAGATATTCGGAATAGTTTTCCATTTAGATACCAGCTCCATCACTTTCTGCAGAACTGAGCCTGAGCTCGCGGACGCATAATGAGGAAAAAGCGGCAAAACCCTGATGCTTTCAACCTGTGCATCCTTCAAATTCTTTAACGCAGATTCAATAGAGGGGCTCTGATAACGCATAGCAAGCTCCACATGATACTCATCTCCTAATTGCTTCTGAAGCAGCTCTTTTTGCAGCAGGCTGTAATGCATCAAGGGCGATCCTGTTATTTCAGACCAGATCTCTTTATATAGTTTAGCAGATTTTGGCCCCCGGAATGGAACTATGACACCTTTCACCAACATAGTGCGTAAAACCGGGTTGACATCAATAACACGCTCATCCATGAGGAACTCGTTAAGATATTTTCTTACGTCTGCAGTGGAAGGACTGTCGGGAGTGCCCAGATTAACAAGTAGTACACCTTTTTTATTCATATGCTTTTAAAGAGCGGCAAAGATAATCCTGAGATCCAATAGAAAAAAATGCATCTGCTGATTTGACTTTAATAAAACAATTATTTATCGGCCTCCTTGAGCTTCCAAAGCCGCCACCAGGGGGTTCCGGGTGAATCGTGATGTTCATAATGGTAGCCGAAAAAATAACAGGTTATAAAGGCGTACATATGGTTCTTGTCCTGAGTCCGCGACTGATATTGATTATCATGCTCGCCATGGTGGGGAACCCAGGTGCCAAAATAGAAGAGCTGTAAAGTGCTGAGCAAAGATGGCAGCACCCAGAATAATAGCAGATTTGTTTCAGCAACCCAGATCTTCAGAACATTAAAGATGATTGCCATTAACACTATCTGCCACCATGAAATATACTCCCTGATAAAATTGAAGTACCACGCAAGAAAGCTTCCATGATGATAGTCCGGATCCCTTTCTGTGTGGACATGTGCATGATGCTCATGGTGTTTTGTATGAAGCTTTTTAAATGGGAAGCAGGCGTATAGTATAGTGCAGACCTGGCCAAGGAAATTGTTCAGTGATCTGTTCGCCGATACCGTGCCGTGCATAGCATCATGTGCGGTGATAAACAGCCCCGTGTACAAATGCATCTGAACCAGGATCATAACATATACTAAGGGATTGCTGAAACTAAACTCCCAGTTCATCAGAAGCACAACGGAAATGAGCCATGCACTGATAATTGAAAAGGCTGCAAATACGCCAATATTTGATCTCACTGCAGACATAATTTAAGGCTTGTTTAATACGCTTCCAGTGCGTTCTTCACTTGTGTCATCAGCCACATCGGAGTAGATGTAGCTCCGCAAATACCGATCCGGTCACCAGGATTAAACATCTCCTTGTTTAGTTCGCTTTCGTTAGATACGAAATAGGTGTTAGGGTTAAACTGGAGGCAAACTTCAAATAATACTTTACCATTCGAGGATTTCTTTCCCGAAACAAACACGATATGATCGAAATTCTTAACGAACTTCCTTAATTCCTCATCTCTGTTTGAAACCTGACGGCAGATCGTATCATTAGCCTTGATGTCATACCCTCTGCTTATAAGCTCCTCTTTTATCTGATAGAACTTTGCCGTACTCTTTGTAGTCTGGCTGTACAGGGTAAACTTGTCAGGCAGGTCAACGTCCTCCAGCTCAGCTATGTCTTGAAAAACGATAGCCTCGTTATTTGTCTGGCCCTGCAGGCCTATAACTTCTGCGTGGCCATGCTTGCCAAATATCAGCACCTTCTCTTTGCTGTCGTGAGTATTTTTTATCCGGTTTTGAAGCTTTAATACAACAGGGCAGGAAGCATCAATCAGGGTAATATTATTCTCAAGGGCTAGCTTATACGTCTCTGGCGCCTCGCCATGAGCACGAATTAAAACCTTTTCGTTCTTTATCTGGGCCAGCTCTTCATGAGAAATGATTTTCAAACCTTTTTCCTTAAGACGCGCTACCTCTTCGTCATTGTGTACAATATCGCCAAGGCAATATAAATACCCATCTTCTGCAAGGATATCTTCAGCCATATCAATGGCATACACAACCCCGAAGCAAAAACCCGAATCCTGATCGATGGTTACCTGAAGATTATATTTCATCCGTTTATTTTTTGCTTTTTAATGGAGATGAAGCTATCATGATTTTATAATCATACTCCTGCGGTTTTGGCAAAATCATGATGGTTTCATTTAAAGAGTAATTGAGCTGCAAACGATTATAAACACAAAAATACTAAAATCTTTTCAGGTACCCCATTTATTCAAGATGATAAAGAAACACACCTGTGCCGCGAAAAAAACAATTGCAGAACGGTTTTGCTTCTTAAAATTCAAGCTTAAAAAGGGAATGAACATTATGAAAGAAACGATAAACCATCCCAAATAGTTCTGCAGGGGAATAATTCCTCCGCTCCAGCTCCAGTAATCATACCGGATGGCGACAGGCTCGATAAGAAAATCAATACCAACCAGGATCACAGCACCCAGCAGCGCCAGCAAATACTTATTTAATCGGAAAGTGCTGAGGACAACGCCGGTAGAATATACAAGGATCAGCCAATTTACGCCGATAAGCAGTGGGGTTTCCCAAAGCTTAAATCCAAGGGTGCCTCCATAGGTATAAGAACCGAAGATCAGGCCGGTATTTACGCCAGCTACTTCAATTAAGAACCCGGCTGTAAAAACGATCAGGGCAAATAGCCTGAAATTTCCTGAGCGGTCATACCCTGAGATCATCAAAAGCGCCAGCATCAGCAGTAAATGGAAAGGCACCAGCTTTATGAAGAAGCCCGTTAAGTCCGGATCCAAAAAACCATATAATCCCACTATATGAAAAAGGACGATGACCAGGCTGCATATATTCTCTTTGGTAAACATTAGATTCTGATTGGCCTTCCCTTCCAGACTATAGTTTTAGTGAAATACTTTTTCACCGATATTACTGCAATGAATAACATGGAAAGTAATTGTACAGGATGCAGGATGATATTAAGCCAGACATTCTGGCCAGACATCAGCGAGATCATGACCCGGCTCAAAATGATCAATGCCATGGCAAAAAATAGCAGCTCGGCGCTTAGAATGTACGCCATGGCAAGCGGACCAAGGATCACCAGCAGGAGGTAAAGGAACAAGCCGATAACGTTATTATTAAACCCTGCGAGCAGGTTCTTGCTAAATCCCCGGAAGGCATCCGTAAAGTTCCTGTACATCCGGCAAAAGACATAGCCATTGGCCAGCAAAGCTTCCCCTCTGAATCCCAGCCCCTTTACCGACCTCATTATTTCAATATCTTCAACCACTTTTTTCTTCACCATTTCGTGCCATTGGTATTCCTTGTAATTCTCAGCTTTGAACATCATAAACTGACCGCTTGCAGCAGAGAAAGCAGGGCTTTTAGATAACCTGACCAGTCGCAAGGGCAATAGGTTCAAAAGGATGAAGTGCATCAGGGGCACGATCATCCGCTCGCCGAGCGTGACCATAACCTGGTTTGTAAAGAGGCTTAACAGGTCAAGGCGATAAAACTTCATCCTGTGTACTGCATTATTTAGTAAGCCATCGGCTACCGTTTCATCTGCATCCAGGAACATTAAGAATTTTCCCCGGGCTTCCTGAGCTAACTGGTAACAGGCATAATTCTTTCCAAGCCAGTCCTTCGGAAGCTCCTTGCCCGGAACCACCCGGAAACGCTTATCGGATGCAGCGAATTTCTCACAGATCTCTAAAGTCCGGTCTGAAGAATGATCATCAAGCACAATCACTTCATAATGCGGATAATCCTGTTCGCGTATGGATTGCAGGAGGTTGAGGATATTCTGTTCCTCGTCCCTTGCGGGGATTAGAACAGATACGAAATCATCGTACTCTCTCGGTGAGCTGGTAAGCTTTGGGTTCGAGATAAAGTTGAACAGGGTAACGGTAAACCGAAGGATCAGAAAGAGAAAAATGAAATAGATCAGTATCATAGTTACACCCCGTGCGCGCTTTGCTTTTGGCGCGATGCTTCATAATGTTTATTGTAAGCGCTCTTTATCAGTTGGAGGCTCGTAAACTCGGCACCCTCCCAGTCCTGCAAATAACAGGTTAGCGATGCCTTGCGGTGTTCAAAATAGTCAAGAAAGTTAGCTGCGAAAATATATTGAAACTTCCTTTTTGAAATGTTTATCATATTCATCAGGCCTTTTTGAAATTGTATATCGTCTGTGTGGTTTGAATAAAGCTTGCCTTGCGGAAAGAGCAGAACCAGGTTATCCGCATCATCCAGTAAACGGCCGGCATACTCAAGTGTTTCAATTATGCTCCGCGAATTCTTTTTTACAGAGAAGCTCCCCAGGTATTTCAAGAACCATACCTTTTCATAATTCTCTTCTGTGATCATCACATGGAATTTCTTCCGGAAGTAGACCTTATTGACATGAAACATTAAGAATCCATCCCACCATGAAAAATGATTGGCCAGTAAGAGAATAGCTTTGTCCTTTTCGAAGCTCACCTCGTTAAACTCCAGCTTCCGGAAATCAGAGCCGATGATCCGGCTGATGTACCAGGAAAAGAGGGAGTGGATGAGTTTGTTCCGGCGGGGTTCAAGCATTGGTGGTTGGTTTTGCCGCGCTGCGCCTGCCTACCGCAGGCAGGCTCGCAATGACAGCAGAGTAAGTTAGTTACAGCAACTAAGATAATAGAAATGAGCTTTATTGAATCAAATCGTCAACTATTTTAGCTGAAAGCAGGGCCAGCGGGATACCGCCTCCCGGATGGACACTTCCCCCGGCGAAAAACAAACCATCTATTTTGGAGGAGAAATTGGCGTGCCGTAAAAATGCGGCGAACTGATCGTTGGAGCTGCTTCCGTACAGCGAACCCTGATAGGAGAACGTCTGCGAATCTATGGTGCGCGGATCGAGGATCTGTTCTGACACGATTAAACTGGCAACATCTGTTTTAAGAATGCGTGACAATTTCGACAGGATATTGCGCCTGGCGGCAGCGATCAATGCATCCCAATCCTGACCTGAGTTTGAGGGTACATTGATCATCGTAAACCAATTTTCACATCCCGGGGGTGCATCAGATGTCTGGATCTTGGAACTGATATTCAGGTAAATGGTCGGATCTGCACAAACATCTTTCTTCTGCCAGATATGCCGGAATTCAGTTTCATAGTCTTCCGTAAAAAAGATGTTATGAAGTTCAAGCTCTGGAAAAGACTTGTTAATTCCCCAATAGAATATCAGGGCAGAGCTGCTTCGCTCCTGGAGGAGGATCTTTTCCGGAGCCGGGATATTCTTAAGAAGCTTTCTATAGGTATACCAGACATCCATATTAGACACCACTACGTCGGCCAAATGCGAAGTTGCACCAATTCTTACGCCAGCAGCTTTCCCCTCACGCAGTTCAATCTCATCTACATAAGTGTTGAAATGAAATTTCAACCCACAAGCTATAGCCAGGTCAGCAAGCGACCTGACAATCGAATACATCCCTCCTTCCGGAAAGTATGCTCCAAAGTGCTGTTCAAAATGCGGGATGACATTTAGTGTGGCCGGTGCCTGATAAGGATCGGAACCGTTATATGTGGCGTACCTGTTAAATAAGCGAACAGTTTTTGAATCTTTAAACTCCGCCGCATTCGCCTGGTTCATCGTACGGAAAGGGTCTATCCGGGGGAAGCGAAGCACCGATCTCAGCGTGGTCAGGTTAAAGTAATTCCTCCATTTATGCAGCGACCGCTGAAGGAACACAGGATCAGTTATGTTGTATATCTGCTCACTTTTATCAAGGAAATCGTGAACGGATCTGGCAGTATCGGCAGTTTTATTTTCAATCTCTTCAGAAAACTTATTCCTGTCAGCATAGGCCTTGATCTCCGTGCCATCTTCAAAAAAGTATTTGCAAACAGTATCGAGCCGGATGTATTTGAAATGATTCTCTGGCTTTTTGCCCGCAAGCCTGAAAAGCTCATCGACATACTGAGGCATGGTAAATAGGCTGGGGCCTGCGTCGAAGCGGAAATCGCCCGATCTGATCTCGGAAAGTTTGCCTCCCGGCTCAGCTCCTGCTTCATATACATCTACCGAATACCCCTTAACCGCAAGTCTGATAGCCGTTGCGATGCCCGCGATACCGGCGCCGATAACTATTGCTTTTTTTGCGGCTCCGGACATCTGTTTCGCTAATCGTTATTCTACTTCTCGCATCTCATATCTCGCATCTCGTTTCCCTCTTCTACTTCAAAACGTCGAGTACGTTAAACAGCTTCTGTCTCGCTGCCGAGCTGCTTCCGCTGTAGTTATTCATCATAATGGAAAAAACCAGAGGCGTTCCGTTAGCGCTGGTCTGATATCCGGCATAAGCTATCACATCACCGATGCTCCCGCTTTTCACCCTCATATTATTATACACCGGAATGCTTTCGTAATAAAGCTGGAACCATGGTTCCTTCTTAAGGGATTGGAGAATCTGTGCCATCGACATGGTAGTGATGCGGTTAGCCGGAGATAGCCCGCTGCCGTCATAGATATTCATTGCATTTTTGTCAATGCCCAGCTTCTTGTTCCAGAAATCTTTGATCACGCTCACTCCCTCAGGTGTGGTGACCTCCTTACCCTGTTTCCAGGCGATGGTTTTTACCAGGTGCTCTCCGTACAGGTTAATGCTTTTCTGATTAAACCAGTAGACTATCTTCTCAAGGGTGGGTGAGGTGTGGGTATCTAAGATCTTAGTATCCGGCTGGAATGTGAGTTTATCGGCCACAAGCTCCCTTGCGGTAATAATTGTTCCCGCACTGATGCCGACAGCTTTTAACCTGTTCTTAAGAGTTTGTGCGAGGTCAGTTGCCGGATCCGGCACAGACGCTGAGATCGCCTTTTTAAGATCAACCCCATAGGTGCCGCGTAAATAAACAACATTAGAATAAGGTGCAGAGTATACGTAAACATTATCGCCTGTCCCTGCTTTGCCGCTTGTTACTTCGTTCACAATTTTCAGGTAGCTCATGTCCGGCTCCGTCCGCAGGAGCGCAGCTGGCTGACCGACAATGCCAGGCCGGAATATCAGGTCAAACTGGTTTTCACGCCAGGTTAATGTAGAGGGCCCTGCACCATAATAGTTGCCCATATCCTGCCATGTCCAGCCGCCAGGCATAGTTTGAGTCCCGAATAAACGGTCATCGGCAATTATCCGCCCGGTAAGCCTTTTGATGCCCGCTCTTGACACGGCATCAACCCATCTTTTTAAGATAGTTTCGCTTTTTGTCTGATCATAACGGTCACTGCCCAGGCTCGGGTCGCCGCTGCCTTTAATAATAATATCTCCGTTGAGGGTACCAACACCGGAAATAGCGCCAGTGTAGCCCAGTGTGGTTTCCCAGGTAAAATCCTTACCGAGTAAATGGTAGGCTGTAGCAGCGGTTATTGTCTTTAATGTAGATGCCGAAGCGAGGCCGGTATTTCCGTTTTCAGTAAAAATAACTTCTCCTGTTGACGCATTCAATACGGTAAGCGAGGCTGTACCGAATGCAAGCTGCTGATCGGAAGCAAATTTCTTATAGGCGCTCGCGATTCGCTGCGGGAGCGGCTGAGCGGAAACATTGCAATTACAAAGGATCAGGAAAAGGAAAACAAGGTTTCTCATGGATGGGGTATTTTAGGACGCTGGTAATGCTTACAAGCGTAAAATTAAATCATTTGTTCGTTGATAGCGAAAATAAATTCCCTATCAGGGTCCCTGTACGGATCAGATTTGCTTCTGTATCCGCAATGGCTGAAGCCAGGCCTGAAGGCTCATGGCCGATGGATTGCAAAACACTAAAATGCTGATCTAATTCCGCATTGCTGCCAAGCGGCACGCGGCCGGCAACTCCCACAACGGGTATATTGTGCTTTTTCGCCAATACAGATACAGCGAAAGGCGCTTTGCCCTGGAGCGTTTGAGCATCGAGGCTGCCTTCGCCGGTTATAACAAGGTCACAATTTTTCAGGCTCTTTTCGAAACCGGTTAGTTGTAAAAAGTGCTCAGCCCCGGCAACCAGCTCAGCATTGCAAAAGGCATGCAGCGCAGCAGCAAGTCCGCCGGCAGCCCCGCCATGTTTTACCTTGTCCATGTTATTGCCCGTTTCCTTAAAACCAAGGGCAGATATATTCCCGAGTATTTTCTCCAGCTCAGGAACATCTGAATCTTTTGCCCCCTTCTGCGGTCCAAACACTGCCGCCGAGCCGTTTTCCCCTAAGAGATAATTATCTACATCGCAGAGGACGATGATCCTGCATTTGAAGATCCGGCGGTCAATTGCAGAGATATCTATCCGTGCTAATTGAGAAAGATCTTCCGGTATCGGGTAAGGCCTCACCCCCGCCTCTCCAAAGGAGAGGAGCCTGTGTAAGGGAGAGTCATTGGCATCAAAGAATTTCACCCCAAGGGCGCTGAGCATCCCGGCGCCGCCGTCTACGGTCGCTGATCCTCCCAGGCCAATAATAATAGTAGAAACCCCCTGATCGAGTGCGGCCAGTAACATCTCCCCGGTCCCCGCGGATGAGGTTTTGAATGGGTTTAGCTCATCAGTATTCAATAAGCGGATCCCTGAAGCATCAGCCATTTCAATAACGGCAGTCTTGCCTTTTTCGATCAGCCCGAATGATGCCTGTATTTTCCTGCCCAGCGGGTCGTGGACCTCAACCGGCACCGCAGTACCCTTAAACTTATCAATAATTAATTGTGCAGTCCCGTCCCCGCCATCCCCGACAGGGAAGCACTCTGTAGTACACGAAAGCTTCGAGCTTTGCAGCCCTTGTCCGATTGCAAGAGCAACCTCCGGGGCATTAAGACTATTTTTAAAGGCGTTTGGGGCTATGAGGATATACATAAAATGCTGAATATTTACTGATAAGTAAATTCATCTGGCACAAATGTAGGAAAAGGGAGTAATCTCTATGCCTACTTATTTACTACATTAACAGGGCTGCCTTTTAAGTAAGACGCTAAATTCTGCGAAGCTAAGTCCATTAACCGCGACCTTGCCTCTTTGGTTGCCCAAGCTATGTGAGGGGTAATGATACAATTTTTAGCTTTGAAAAGAGGATTATCATCTGACGGTGGCTCGACCGAAAGCACGTCAATGCCGGCACCAGCAATGATACCTTCATTTAATGCATTTGCAAGATCACGGTCAACTACAAGCGGCCCGCGTGAGGTGTTCAGCAGAAATGCAGAAGATTTCATGGTTTTAAGGCTTTCACGATTGATCAGGCCGTTTGTTTCAGGAAATAAAGGGCAGTGAATGCTAACTACATCCGATTCCCTTAATAGTTCCGGCACTTCTGCCCATCTGAAGTTCTTACGTGCTGATTGATCAGTTTTAGTTCTGGATGAACCTATAATATTCATTCCAAATGAACTGGCAACATCGGCAACCTTCTGACCAATACGGCCAAACCCTATAATGCCCATCGTCTTCCCTTCCAGTTCTACCAAAGGAAACTTCCAATAGCAAAAATCTGGAGAGGTCGCCCAATCACCTGCACGAACCGAATCACTGTGCTCCTGAACGTGTAAGGAGAGTTCAAGAAGCAGTGCTATTGTCATCTGAACTACCGAAGCAGTCCCGTAGCCTGGTACATTAGCAACGATTACCCCATTTGCCTTCGCATAGTCAACATCAACGACATTATAACCGGTAGCCAACACCCCTATATATTTAAGACCGGGCAGGCGTTTCAGAATATTCTCCCTGAGTGGTGTTTTATTCGTGAATACTAATTCTGCATCTCCAACTCTTTCCAGGATCTTATCTTCCGGTGTGCGGTCATAAACTTTTAAATCTCCCTGTTTGCTTATTGCTTCCCAACTTATATCGCCCGGGTTCAAGGTATAACCATCCAGTACAACTATCTTCATTTCTATCTTCAAATTATCAATTAATCTACACTCTTGCCCAGGCTTCGTTGAGAGTCCTTTTGGCATTTGCTATAACAATTTCAGGATCTTCATCACCGAAAGGCCTGATCTCAAAACTGACCACCGGTGGTTTTTCAGTATTTAAGAACCCGATTTTAAGCAAGAGCCTTAAATAATCTACAACTTCATCCACATCATTCTCGCCGTTAGGAAATCCAAAACGAGGATGTACATCTCCATAAGCTGGCATATCCGGACTTTTAACAACGCAATTTCCAATATGTGCATGCACGATATAATCTTTCACAGGTAACAAAGATTCTTCTATGGTTTCATGTATCAAAGGAATATGGCTCAGGTCTACCATTAACCCGAAGCTAACATATTCTTGACGTATTTCTTTGGCATACCGAAGAGCTAAACTAACCGGACCAATCAGGCTTTTTTTATCGACGTCGTAGTCAAACACCTCTAAAGCGATCTTCATTTTACCCTTGGTTGCCGCATAGGCACATACCTGTTTTGTAGATTTTACAAGCGCCTGAAAGGATTCTTCTTTTGTAGACTCCTCGTAGGTGCCACTTAAAAATGCAAAACTTGAAGCTCCAACTTCGTAGGCTTCATCTATGCCTTGCTTTAGGTTGGCGATGGCCTGAAGCCGCCCATCCTCATTCAGGTCATTAATATTCAAGCCTGTAGTTAAGAGCCGGGGTTGCGCTCCATAAGCTACAGTCATGTGTGAACTTTCGAGCATCTTTTTAACTGTTTCCCGCTCGCCAGCATCCTTTACTGTAGTTATTTCAATTGCACTGAAATAATCGTCAAGAACGATTTTTCTCACTGTTTCAACAACCGGGCCCTCGCCTTTGATCGTAGCTGGGAATGCCATAAAATGCACCAACCCAACTTTCATATATTTATAAAGTGATTCGTTCATATCATTTAACTAAGGTGATTATTTGCCGCTGTTTTTTAAATCGCTTTTGATAGTGTTAATCAGTTGAAATGCTACAGCCGCATCTTCTGTCAACTGAGAATATAGCCTATTCGATATAATATCTTTTGTGATCAGTTTACTGCCGCCAACCGCGCACACACCACTTTTAAACCACGATATAAGATTCTGTGCGTTCAACTCAATACCCCCTGTTGGCAAAAAACTTATTCCAGGGAACAATGCTTGTACCGCCTCTATGTAGGAAGGGCCCAAGGTATTTGCCGGAAACAATTTTACAATCGTTACGCCTGTTTTTTCAGCCTGAATGATCTCGGTTGGTGTCATACACCCGGGAATACACAACAGGTTGTTTTTATCTGATATCTCGATTACAGGTTCGAATATTCCTGGCGACACAAGAAACTCAGCACCTTCTTCAATATATGCCTTGGCAGAATCAACATTCTTAATGGTGCCAATTCCCAAATACATTCCCGGCATTTCGGAATCGCAGGCTTTACGCATCTCTTTGAAATTCTTCATTGCCGCTTCACCCCGGTCTGCATATTCAGTAGTTCTGATCCCGGCATGGTATAATGCTCTCATCAATTCAATACTGACAACAGGATCATCCGAATAATATAATGGTACAATACCCTGTTCAGGGATTAACTTTAAAAGCTCTGACTTTTTATTCATCTACTACAATTTATATCCTTGTCGTGCGATTAATTTCCACTGTCCCTTATTCTTTTGCCATATCATCAAATTTCCGAATTTGATCTCTACAGCTTTGCCGTTATTTACCGCCTGAGCAGTAGCAATATGTCTGACTATAGCATCCTTGCCAGTAATTCGTACTGTCTCATCACTCAGTTGAAATGATTTAAAGAAGTTAGGCCCGACGATCACCCCGTGTATGAAGGCTGCCTTATTCTGGATAAGCCCACTCGAATGGCAATAACTTAAATCATTATGTGCCAGTCGGTCTAAAACAAGACTGTCTGTTGCAATTATGGCATTGTTAAAAGTGCTAACGATTTCAGCAATTATTTTCTGATCCTTGCTCTGTGCAAATGTGCTATTGACGATAAAACAGCAAATGACGAATGTAATTATTCCTTTTCTCATAGTTATTTAGTTACTGATGGTTTCAATACAACAAGGTCAGGGTCCTGTTCAGGGGGGAGCTTCCGATGCCAATATGAAGCGAGAATTGACCCGGTTATATTCATTAAAGGGCCGAAGATCATTGGTGCCAGACCTACCGTTTCCAGTTTACCCATACCATAGGCCAGGCCTTTAGCTAACCCTGCATTTTGCATTCCAACTTCGATAGCTATGGTCCGACAGTCACGCTCATTCATTTTAAACATGCGCCCTGACCAGTATCCCAAAGTATAGCCCGCTAAATTATGGATAAGCATAAGCAGTATCAGTACCGGGCCAACCTGTAGAAGGCTATCTCTTCCCAATGCAGTCACAATAATTATAATAAAAGCGATCCCGAACATGGATACTAATGGCATGACAGACTCCAGCCATTTTACTTTCTTACTTAAATACTCATTGAACAGCAGAGCAACACCTATCGGGAGAATAACCATTTTAATTATATCCCACATCATGTCAAGAACGTCTATTTCTATAAAAGAACCTGCTAATAATTTCATCAGCAGAGGTGTTACGAAAGGAGCCAGCATGGTTGATACTGCAGTTATGGTAATAGAGAGCGCAAGGTTTGCTTTAGCGAGATATGAAATAACATTTGACGCAACCCCATTAGGGGAGCAACCGATCAAAATTATTCCCGCCGCTATTTCCGGGGGGAAATTGCTCATATTAGCTAGACTGAATCCCAACAAGGGCATAATAATAAAATGGCTTACTACTCCGATCAATACACCTTTTGGAGATTTAAATATCCCCACAAAATCCTTAAAACTCATTGTGGTTCCCATCCCAAACATAATCAGCTGGATCAGGGGCGTAATCAGTAATGACAGCTTAAAACCATTGATTTCGATCAGGTATTGGGGAAACATCAGAGCAGTAGAAACTACCCCAATGATCATTATCGGATAAGCGAACCCTTTCAACGCGCTGGCACCCCTGATACCTATAGCAAGTGAAAGGAGGGCAGAGATCAAAAAAGGTTCAGCCAATCTCCTATTGTCGCTTGCATAGAAAATAACAGCAGCAACCAAACAAAAGGCTCCCAGGCCCAATACTATCTTAAATATCAGTTTCATTCGGCTTTGATTAATTAACTACCATGTTCTTTTTAACATAAACTTGTCAAGCTGCTCCCGGCTTATCTTTTTTTCGGAAGGGTTTTTAGCCAGCCAGGCAAGATATTCCTTTTTGATCTCATCGCTCCATTGAGTATCTACCTGATCTGCTTTGTAACGTCCGTTTTTTATCATTTCATGACCAAATCGATCTTTTGAAGCGATAAATTCTGCAGTTGAAATAACTAACTCAGCCATATGAGCGGGGATGAAAACAACTCCTGCTTTCCCCGCTATGACTAAGTCACCGGGAAGGACGATAGCCTGGCCGATCGTAACAGGGGTATTAAGACCCATTAACAAAACGCCCTGTAGAAACTGGGGAGCAAAATCACGAACAAACGCATTAAAACCTTTTATTTCTTCGAGGCCCTCCACATCACGGGCGAAGCCATCGAATACTACACCATTGCCTGAGTTCCTGTAGATTGCGTTTGCTAAATTATCTCCCATCAATGAACCCACACGGCCACGGTTATCAGCTACATATACGTCTCCCTGGGTCAGCATATTGATCGGCCAATGGAGGTGACGACCAGCGCGACCATCCTTGGCCGCCCTGCCGGAAATATTTTTTTCAAGATCCGGGCGAAGCGGCATATAACTAGCGGTAAGCGCCCGGCCTATTACCGTTACATCATCATGAAGCATTTTCCAATTTCTTTCATATTGATATAGATAACCCTCATTGTTTAAAATCTGCCAGACCTCTTCTATGCCAATAGATTTTGCCCGGTTTAAAAGGTCTTCAGGTAATTTGGGACGGCCGTCTGCGAAACGTTCTCCTTTCCACTCAGATGTCAGAAAGATCAATTCCTCCCTAGGGATGGTTTGAGCCAATAGTGTTAACGGAAAAAGCAGAACTACTGCAAAAGCCAAAAAGTACAGTTTAAATTTCATGTTATCTTTTTTATTATGTGATGTTAAGCTTTGCGAGGAAATTTCCAGATCTTCAACGCGTTTTTTCCAAGGATCAGTTCCCGGTCCTCATCGCTATAAAAATCACAGTATTTATCTACAAATTCTAACTCCTTATCCATGGGCAATTCCCAACGCGGACGCGGATAGCCAGTTCCCCATATAATTTGCTTAGCCCCAAACTCTTCATAAATAGCTTTGTAAAAAGGTAGTGTATCAGTATAGGGATAAGTTTTTATCTCCGACATTTCATAGGGCTCTGAATTGCTTATCCAAACCTGTGGGAAACGCTTGAGCTTAAACATTTTTCTGAACTCCGGCCAGCAGTCGGCAGCTTTCAAATCTGGCTTCCCTGCATGATCAATCACTATTTTAACTCCGGGGAAACGCTCAGCCATATCCTCCAGCATCGGCATTTGATGCGGTACGATATAATAATTAAAAACAGCACCAAGCTTTTCCGCCTCTTTCCACAGCGGGTAATGGGCTGGCGAGTTAAGCCATTTTTCTTTCGGATGATAGATCGGACTAAAACGCATTCCCTGGAACCCATGTTCTTTCACCCAATAGCGGAGGTTATCCGCAATCTTAGGATCTGCCGGATTTAATAATCCGTGAGCAACGAAATGTTTTGGATAGGTTTTCAGACAGTTCGCCATGTAGGAATTATCCCAGCCATAATATCGTGGATTGATCAGTACACCGTATTTCAAGCCAAAGTCTTTCATTTGCCCGATCTGATTCTCAATGGGAGCTTCAATTTGAACTTTTAAATTCGGGTTTTCGGGATGCTTGAAGGGGAAGCGTGGGTCAAAATTCCATGTTTCAACATGTGTGTCGATTATTAATCTTTTTTTTGCCGGATGACTTGCCAAGACTCCTTCAAGTGGTCTAAAAGCAGCTACCAGAGGCAGAGCAGCTAAACCTTTAACGATATCCCTTCTGTTCATATGATTATATTTTAATGAATTTTAAAAAATTTGCTCCATCCAAACCATTCAGTTCGACCTTTCTTTCATTCCCGATTTGAAGGTTCTGCGTCCTTTACTTATCGCTCCCAATTGATTCCTGAAACCACAACGCCTTGTTTCATCTAATCTTTAACAACTCAAATTACCATCCTCTAGTTATTTTTTACTACTGGTACTAACCTTACAATCAGTCCGGTATCCTCGGTCATTATGTATAAGAATTTGTCGGGACCGAACTTCACGTCTCTTATCCGTCCAATATTCTGAAGAAGTATTTCGTCATGTACAAATTTGTCGTCTTTCAATTCAGCCCGAAGCAATGACCGTTTTAACAAACCGCCGATAAACACATTTGTATCCCATCCGGGATAACGTTCACCTGAAACAAAATCCAGATCAGAAGGTGCAAAAGTCCAGTGATGAACGGGGGCTTCAATACCTGCACGCAGAGAATCTTTGGCGAGAACAGCGCCACTGTATTCCAGGCTATAACTTACCTCCGGCCAGCCATAGTTAGCCCCGGGTTTGATAATATTAAGCTCGTCTCCACCTAGTTCGCCAAACTCAGTTGAAAAAAGCTTCCCAGTTTTTGGATTAAGTGCTAACCCCTGGTGCATGCGGTGGCCGTACGAAAAGATCTCCGGCAAAGCGCCTGCTTTGTTTACAAATGGATTATCTTTCGGGATACTACCATCATCATTAAACCTCAATGTTTTGCCGGCTACGGTTGAAAGATCCTGTGCATTTGTTCGGGGGCCTGCTATTCCGGCAGTCATAAACAGAAAACCGCTTTTGTCGAACTCTATCCTGCTGCCATAAAAGAATGCAGACTGATTAAACGGACCACCTTTGTATAGAATTTTTTCATCAATCAGTTTATCACCCACGAGCTTCGCCTGCATCAGGGCCGTGTATCCTCCCAAAGGCTTAACCGGATCAATATAATAGGTAATGTAAACAAGTGAGTTTTTTGCAAACTGAGGATGAAGTTTAATATCCCGAAGCTCTTTAGGCACATTGCCACCAATCGGATTTTCCTGCATCTTACCATTTTTGACCTGGCGCAAACGGCCTGAACGCTCGGCGATGAGAACTGAACCATCAGGCAGGAAGACAATACTCCAGGGCAATATCAATCCTGAAACGACCGTATCAACCATGAACCGCTGCTTTTCGGAACTGTACACATTCAATACCTTTGAAGGAAGAGGGAAATATTTACTCGGGAATGTGCGATTAATCGAAAACCCCTTAACAGGCAAAGATTTGGGCAGAACATTCACCGGATTGCCCAAGTCTGCATTCCCGAGCTGGCGTATATACGAGATGATTTGCCATCGTTTATCTGATGACAAAAGAGATTTGAATCCCGGCATAGCACCTCTTCCTTCGGATAATTTCCAAAATAATGCACCATCCTTCTGAGAAGCCACCCCCTTACTATGAAAATTCGCAGGCTTTACTTCGAAAGTCATCCCCGGTGCACCTTCACCTGATCCATTTATTCCATGGCATGAAGCACAATATAAATTGTACATCTTTTCTCCCTCACTTAGTAGTGCCTGCGGAGCAACTTTCGCCCCCCAACGTACGGGATATGGGTTACGTAAGGTATCTGCCCATGCCGGTGCACGCCAGGGATCCTGAGTAACATGCATAGTTCTGAATGATACAAAGGATACGATTACCGTCAGACAGATAATAAATGAAACAATTTTCTTATACATCCTCAGGCTATTTAATTAATTATTGAAACTTTAAGACTCCAAAAAATTCAGGGAGATGGAAATTGGGCCTGTCATTTTTTATCACCGACCACGTCATATAATGTATATTCGACGTGTTCTCAGCAATCTTATAAAAATTACCTCTCCACTCAATCCCCTTAGCGGGCTGGGTTACTGTACCATGTTTTTTCAACATGTTAATCGGAATCCTGCATTCAAGCGTCCATTCGCGGGGTTCTGTCATTTCAGGATTTACCGTTTCAGGCAGGGTATGTGCTATTTCAATTAAACGAATATCCTGTTCGTTTACTCGTTTATCACGACTGCCGCTATAGGCAAG
This sequence comes from Daejeonella sp., assembly GCF_037719425.1. Classification (GTDB taxonomy): domain Bacteria; phylum Bacteroidota; class Bacteroidia; order Sphingobacteriales; family Sphingobacteriaceae; genus Daejeonella. The sequence continues at coordinate 19,321 of NZ_JBBJNI010000051.1, forward strand.
CAAAGGCGTGCCGCCGCCATTTACTTCAAGGTTGAAATATTTTAATGGCTCATCTGCATCTGGCGAAAAGAAAAATTCGACAGCTGAATCCCTCCACACCGGACCATTGATTTTATCAGTTACTATTTTTATAAAACGATCATTAACCTTGTAAATAATATACAGGTTGTCCTTATCATACATCATTTTCGCTTGTGCAACAGGAATAAATGAGGGAGTTTTACCCATAAAATTCTTAATGTGCACTGATTTGACCCTTCGCCACGCAGGTTTATTCCAGTTTGCATCAATCTGGATAGACTGTTTTAACTTCTTGACCTTATACGCTGCCAGGTCTGCCTTCGGCATTTCCTGAGCGGTAGATGTTACCAGACTGCCCAATAAGATTACTGACAACAAGCTATATCTTAATATTCTCTGCATATATTATAAATATACACTAATCAGGTTGCCAACGGCGGCCCACCGGGAATCTGAACTCTTTCGCGGACAGCTTTCGACTTATTCCGGGTAGCAGTAAAGGTTGCAGTCCTGTATTCACCCAAATGGACATTTCCGGACAAGGAGTCGCCAGCTACTACTCCGGAGAATAGAAAGCTAAGGCTATCGCCTGCAATAGGAATAGTGGTCCTGAGTCTCACCTGGTCACCGTCTATTGTACCATTCAGATTTCTTACATCCAAATCGCCCCTATGCGTACCGCTCAGCCAGTTCCCTTCCTGTTCGATAGTGAACGAATGATCGCTTGTACTGCTGAAGAATTTCATATTCACATTCCACCGTCCGGAAAGATTTGCAACAGGTGTAGCCATTTCAGGTTTGGGGCTGCGTTTCTTCGAGAGCACTTCAAACAGGCGGTCGGCTACGATCTTTTCTTCTCCAGCCTGCATTTGGCCGGTTGTAATATTAACCGTGGTTGTACCATCAGATTGATCACGGGCCGCAAGGGCAACCCGGGGCTTATTCCTTCCAAGCTCTTCAGCGATATCGAAAGCTGTAACATTCAATTTTGCAGGGTCCCAGCTAACAGTTAAAACTGGCGATTTATTCCCGAGGCCTGCTGGCTCAGTGATGATTGTTTTGATCCCCGATATGCCAGAGACCTTTTTCTCCATGGTATCTATCCAGCCCATCCACTTCTTCCAATCACCCTCGTGATCACGTTTCGTCCAGTCCTCCACTGCGGCAAGCATTCCAATCATCTCCTCGCGCCCGACTTTATTGTCGCGACCAGGACCATGATGGGGGGAACTCGCCTGCCACGCCGACATTAATATAGCTTTGTCACCCAACAATAATCCAGCGCACTGAGGACCGCAAATAGCTTTACCTCCGCTGTAGGCAACTATCGTGGCGCCACGTTTAAGATGGACAGGTGGAATAGTGAGGTTCTCTGCTGCGGCATCTACCAATACCGGAATGTTCTTTGGCTTAGCTATACCTGCAATTACTTCAAGCGACAGCGGTTGTCCGGTCGCCGACGTACTGCTAGTAGTCAGATAGATCATTGCCGTTTTCGGATTAATTGCTTTTTCCAGCTCTTCGGCCGTAGTTACATGCACAATCTTAACCCCGATATTTCGTATAGCATGGTCATAGGACGTCCTTGCATATCTCGGGATAATTACTTCAGTCTTCTCAAGGCCCGTAAGGTCCGGAATACGAATAAGGATTTCAGGATTTCCCCCTGTTACGCAAGCGGCGGTAACATGTTTAAGGCCTGCAGCACATCCGGCTGATACCATCCCCCATTCAGTTCCGGTCAGATCGGCCAGCTTTTGACCAATACCGTCAGCTAATTCATCATACTGCACGAAATTGTGTGCAGCGGCTTCCATAGCTGCACGAACTGCCGGGCGTTCTATAGACCCGCCAATGATGGTATAAGTACCCATGCAGTTTATTACCGGCTCAACACCGATGGAACGGAATATATTTGTTTTGGCCATAAAAGATCCCTCCGTTACGACTGCGGCAGCGGACTGGCCCGCGGGCAAAACATTGTTGCCTTCCAGGGGAGAACCCACTAAATCTTTCGATAACAAGCCACCCGTTAAAGGGAGTATGGCCATGCCTTTAATTGCGTTTCTGCGTTTCATATTTTTAAATTAATCCTTTTCTATTGTTTATATTGAATTGCTCCAAGCCCATTTAGATCCCATACCACCTTTCCCGCTCTTACAGTTAATTCAGCCTCCAACTTCTTGTCCCCTTCGATCCTATTGTTGCCAGAATCGACGAAACCAAATTTTCCAGTTATTACATTTAACACGGCAATGTCTGCGACTGCCCCCACACTTAAATTCCCAAGATCCTCGCGTTTTATTGACCTGGCGGCGTTCCAGCTCCCGCGGGATATCACCTCATTGATGTCCATTCCCATGTTTAAGTACTTCGACATCACGTTGAGCATGTTTTTCATGCCCGAATTCATACTTGTACGATGTTCATCGGTGCCGAAGGAGTTTGGGAGCAGCCCCTGTTTCATAGCTGGAATGGCCTGGTTAAACCAAAACCCGCCGCCGCCATGTCCCACGTCAAATAGTACGCCCCGTTTTTGGGCATCCAATACAAATGGCCTGACCTTACCCTTTTCGTCAACAACGGTCATACGCTCAGAAACATTCTCGAAAGCATGTGTCATAATATCTCCTGACCGCATATGTTTTAACTGATCTTCAAGGGAGTATTGTGGAAGATGGCATTCAACAAAAAGAGGCAAATTAGAAATCCGTGCTGCTTCGGATGCCCGATCGAAAGGCACCCAACTGGTTCCCTCATACCGGCCGATCCGTACTCCTGTTATAATGTCGGGATTATCCCTTATCATTGCCACTGTTTTTTGGACATCCATCTCCTCGACATTCTCCTGAGCATTATCAACCGAGTATCCCGAAGCTGCGATACTTAAAAAGGCCAGCACGCGTGTTACTGATTTATCAATTATTTTCGATTTAAAATCCGGAAATGTCCGCCAACCTGCAGTGCCCGCATCTACAACTGTAGTGATTCCTGCGCGTGGGCCAAAAGCATCAGGTAACTGGCTGGATGTACCATCAGTAAACCCTGCATTACTTCCGGCAAACACGTGAGTATGGATGTTAATTAGTCCGGGGCTTACATACAAGCCAACCGCATCGATTACCTTCTTTGCTTCCTGGGCTGGTATATTGGCCGCTACTTTAAATATTTTGCCGGCAACAATAGCCACATCCATCTTTGAGTCGATCCTATTTTTAGGATCGATCAAGTGTCCTCCCTTAATTAAAAGGTCGATCTGTTGGGCGACAGCAATACAAGGAGTCAGTAAAAACAAGAATCCAACAACTGCCATGGCCCGATTCGGAAACCGAAGCCCTTTGAGAGATATTACCAGGTTCATCATATTAAGTATTTACTTTGGTTAACAAATTAGTTTGAGGCTACCGGCATAGTCCATTCGGGCACACTCAATCCATTCAGGTCCCATACCACGCGCCCTGCGCGAATAGTAAGCTGGGCCTCTAGTTTTTCAGTTCCTATTACTTTACTTCTACGAACATCCATGAAGCCGAATTTGCCTTTTTCAAGATTAAATACTGCGATGTCGGCTTCGGTGCCCACACTCAAATGGCCCAGATCAGGACGCTTAATCACTTTGGCGGGATTCCACGTTGAGCGTAAAATAACATCCTGAAGCGGCATCCCCATTGCGAGAAATTTAGACATCACATTGCTCATGTCTTTCATGGCACCGTTCATGCTAAGCTGGTAGAGGTCAGTACTGATGGTATTAGGGGAAAAACCCTGCTTGAATGCTGGTATGGCCTGGTTAAAATTAAAAGCTCCTGCGCCATGTCCCACATCGAATACAATACCTCTTTTCTGCGCAGCAAATACAAAAGGTTTTACTTTGCGGGTAGCTTCATCCACTATCGACTCACGGCCGCCGTTTATTTCCGAAAAAGTATGGGTAAAGATATCTCCAGGTCGGAAATGTTTCATAAATAATGATTCTATCGAGTTTGTCGGAGTATGCTCGCCAAAATCGACAATTACAGGTACATTAGCAAGCTTTCCCGATTCCACTGCTTTATCGACTGAAGTAAAGTCACCCCAATAATGCGCAGACTTAATCCCGACCAACACCCCCGGATATAAGCGCTTGATCATATATGCGTTCATCACCGGGTTCATGTCGTTAACATCCTGTTCTTCATAACGGCTTAACATACCACCTCCTACAACGTTTAAGAAGGCGAGTATCCGGGTTTGTGACTTATCTATTGTAAGTGACTTATAAAGCGGGAAGTTTCTCCAACCGGTAGAACCTGCATCGACAATTGTAGTCACCCCTGCCCGAAACGAGAAAGCATCCGCTTGCGGACGACCTGGAGATAAAACATGTGCATGCATATCGATAATTCCGGGTGTAACGTACAGCCCGGTTACATCGATCGTATTTTTAGCTGTATTTGAAGGAATGTTATCAGCTACCCGAAATATCTTTCCCGCTACAATCGCAACATCCAATTTTGAGTTGATATTATTCTTTGGATCAATGACATGGCCGCCTTTCAACAAGATATCGATTTCCTGGGCATTTACTGTTGAGGGCGCAACTAAAACGAATAGTCCAATGCAGAGAAGTGCTTTTTGAGAGCAACTTAGAAGTCTCTTATATGATATTATAAAATTAATTTTCATATGCCTGCATTTTTTAATATAATGTATTTCACTTCGCTGAAGTCCAGACAGGCACACCGGCGCCGTTTAGGTCCCAAACAATATTGCCCGCCCGTACCGTTAACTCAGCCACCAACTTTTGATTGCCCTGAATTTTTGTTCGTCGTACATCCATATAGCCGTATGTGCCGCTTTTGAGATTAAATACAGCAATATCCGCATCTGCGCCGACGCTTAAATGACCCAGATCAGGGCGTTGTATCACATTTGCCGGATTCCAGGTCGATCTGAGAATAACGTCCTGAAGGGACATCCCCATTGCCAGGAATTTCGACATCAGGTTGCTCATATCCTTCAAAGCAGCGTTCATACTTAAGTTATAAAGATCGGTACTGATCGTATTGGGCATAAAACCTTGCTTTAGTGCTGGTATGGCCTGACTAAAATTAAAAGCTCCTGCTCCGTGTCCCACATCAAATATGATCCCACGTTTCTGCGCAGCAAATACGAAAGGTTTTACTTTTCGGGACTTTACATCTACAATGGCTTCACGGTCCCCATTTATGTGCTCAGAGAAAGTATGCGTAAAAATATCCCCAGGCCTGAAATGTTCCATAAACAATGATTCTATGGAGTTAGCCGGTTTATGCTCACCAAAGTCTACAATTACAGGCACACTGGCGAGTTTTCCCGATTCAACGGCTTTATCTACTGATGTGAAATCGCCCCAGTAATGAGCAGATTTAATTCCAATCAGGATTTTTGGGTATAATCGACTGATCATATTTGCATTCATTACAGGATTCATATCACTGACATCCTGCTCCCCGTAGCGGCTTACCATGCCGCTGCCGATCACATTCAGGAACGCAAGCACCCTAGTTTGGGCCTTGTCTATTATCTGGGCTTTGAAGAGCGGAAAATTGCGCCAGCCCGAAGATCCGGCATCTACCATGGTGGTTACACCTGACCTGAAAGAAAAAGCATCAGGCAACTGCCCGCCAGGAGAATTAGCTGAAATGCTGTTCGTATCAGTACCGGCAAA